>JAYTHR010000393.1:0-3748 GCA_043732425.1 Bdellovibrionales bacterium | reverse complement strand
CATCGGTAAATTTCAAGGAATGAGACGTACACTAACGAATTCTCGAGCATAACGCACAACTGTGTTGGATCTTCGGGAGCCAGCACCCATAGAGTGATGAGGAAAGTAGTCAGTCGCGCATCTGCATCTGCATCCACCGCAACAAGTCGCGCCGAAGGAAGATTCAGCGTTCTTGTCGTTCAAAACACATATACCGTCAGCATGCGGCTTGCTAAAAGATAGAACGGAGCCGACTCTCACATCTGAGTCTACTCGGCCAAGTGACTCGAATAAACAATTTCGAATTAGAGATTCCTATGTCCGACGAGATTCTCACGGCAGACTCCGTATCTGAAAGCTTAGGTCTGTCCAATGCGGCCGACCTTCTTTTCCGGTTAAAGACGAAGATCCTTGAGGCATGGGAATCGCAGTGCCGTGAAAAAGTACTTGCCGCGAAACCTCAAAGTCATCCCGCACTACTCAACGAAATTCCTAAATTCATAGATCAATTGATATTAACCATTCGCCCGGATTTCAAAACCGACTACGAGGCAAATTCCAAAGTCGCTCGTGATCATGGCGAAGAGCGATCAGATTTAAAACCTTACACGCTCGACCAACTGATTTATGAGTATCAAATACTTAGAACAACTTTAATAGAATTTCTAGAGGTGGAAGCTCCACTTAGTACCGCGGCCAGCAAAGTCATACACGAATTCATGGATCGGGGTATTCGCAAGGCCGCGGCTCGGTATGCCGAGATTGAGCTTAAAGGTGAGAAAAATCAGAGGCAAGAAATCGAGCATGATCGCAAAGAACTTTTCGAGTTTTTCATGCAAGCTCCACTTGCCATCTGTGTTCTTGATGGCCCCGAACATATCTTCACTTTGTCCAACCAACACTACGACAAGCTCGCGGGACGAACTGTCGTCGGGAAAAAAGTACGCGACGCCTTTACCGAAGCTGAAGTCGGTCCCTTTTTCGAAATTCTCGATCGTGTTTATCTGACAGGCGAACCCTATATCGGGAAGGAGACCTCCGTTCCGCTTCTCGATTTAGAGGGTGACGTTCGCGAACGCTTTATCGACTTTGGTTATAATCCGATTCGAAATTCTGAAGATGAAGTCACAGCCATTTTAGCATTTCACATCGACGTCACTGAGCAGGTTTTAGCGCGCAAAAGTTTGGAAAATGGCGAAGCGAGCCTTCTGCGAAGCCAAGAATTCCTCGAGCAGATGAAGCAAGTCGCAGAAAACGAACGTGCGAAACTTTCAGCTGTGTTCGCGCAAACTCCAGGCGCGATAGCCGTGTTGGAAGGACCTGATCATATATTTACGATTGCGAACTCGGCCTACGTGTCTCAGTTTTTTGGAGGACGACAGGATCTTATTGGTAAATCGGTCCGAGCGGCCGTTCCTGAAGCAGTCGAGCAGGGTTTTGGAAAATTGCTGGATGACGTTTATCAAACCGGAAAACCCTACATCGGCACTGAAATGCCAATTGATCTACTTCAACCGGATGGAAACATTAGGAAGTTTCATCTTGATTTTGTCTATCAGCCATTAAGTGATGCCTCTGGAAAAATAACAGGAATTGTGGCCGTTATAACCGATGTCACTGATCAAGTCGCTGCGCGAATAAAATTGCAAGAAAGCGAAGCTCGACTTATCAAAAATCAGGAAATGCTTGCCACCACTGTTCGAGTCGCCAAGGTTGGATTTTGTGAATGGGATATTCAAAACAATTCAATCACCCCCAGTGAGCAGTTTCGAAAAGATTGGGGAATCGAAGTTGGGTGTTCGCTTGAAGAAGCCTACGCTAGAATTCACCCAGATGATCGAGAGAGGATAAGCCAACTTGTTGAAAAATCCATTAGCGAACGAGCTCCCTATTTTGCTGAGTACCGCGTGGTGCGACCGAATGGCCGGACAATTTGGATCGAGGCTCAAGCCGTTGTCGATTATAAAGACGATGGCACACCGATTTGTTTTTACGGGACTACAATCGACATTACGGCACGCAAAGCTACACAGTTCCAACTTCAATTCGAAAGTCATAAACTTGAGACTATATTCAAAGAATCTCCCGCAGCTATGTCCTTATGGCAGGGGCCAGAATTAATATTTGAGAAGGTAAATCCTAACTACCAATCAATCTTCGAAGACCGCGAACTATTAGGCAGATCGTTTCGTGATGCCTTACCCGAAATGGCAGGTCAGCCCTTCAATGATATGTTAAAGAAAGTTTTTGAGACAGGCGAACCCATCGTTGGACATGAAATGTTGGCTAAGATCATTCAAAAAAGAAATGGTCCACTTGAAGATAGATACTTCGATTTTACCTTCGTTCGAGTTGATGATCCGAATGGCAAACCTTATGGCGTTTACAATCATGCTGTTGACGTCACGGACCGTGTCGTCGGACGCTTGCAACTTCAGGTTGCAAAGACAGATGCTGAAAAAGCGAATCAAACTAAGTCATCATTTCTGGCGAACATGTCTCACGAAATAAGAACACCGTTAGGTGCGATTTTGGGATTCACTGATCTTCTTAAAGAGAGCGAATTGTCCTATGAAGAGCGGAACCAATTTCTCGATACGATCTCGCGAAATGGCAAAGCTTTGACGAAAATCATTGATGACATTCTTGATTTGGCGAAGGTTGAATCTGGTAAACTCGATGTAGAAAATTTGGATTTCTCACTTTTTGATATTATCGATGATGTCATGGATGTCTTTCGTGAACGCACTCGTTCTAAAAATATATTTCTTCGTGCTCATATCAATAAAGAAACACCCGACAGAGTCTTTTCAGATCCAACTCGTATTCGGCAGATTCTGATCAATGTGGTCGGCAATGCCGTGAAGTTCACAGCAAGTGGCGGAGTCACGATTGAAGTTGGCGCCAATGAAAACATCGGCGAGAAAACTGAATTTAGAATTTTGGTGAAAGATACCGGTGTCGGCTTAACCAGCGAGCAAAAAGAGCGACTCTTTCAACCCTTCATGCAGGCTGACAATAGCACAACTAGAAAATACGGCGGGACGGGCTTGGGCTTAGCCTTATCTAAACGCCTGGCCGGCGCACTCGGCGGGGATATTTTTATCGAAGAACCTGATGCGGCCCAAGCTGGTTGTACTTTTGGCTTTACCTTTTTTGCTGCTCTTCCGAAGCCCGTGGCGACTCAATTAAAAATTGAAAATCCACCTCCAAAAAATAGAGAAACAAACACTCAACGTCTTTCTGGTATTCGTGTTCTGCTCGCGGAGGATTCAATTGATAATCAAGTTCTTGTCGGCCTGGTGCTCAAAAAACATGGTGCATTCGTTGATAATGCAAAAAATGGAGTTGAGGCATTTAAGATGGGAATGAACGGCAACTTTGACATTCTTCTAATGGACATCCAAATGCCCGAAATGGATGGCTATGAGGCGACCCGCGCACTTCGCGATGCTGGGTTTAAAAAACCAATTGTAGCGCTGACGGCTCATGCCATGGCCGAAGAGCGCGCACGTACGCTTGCAGCTGGATGCGATGGGCATCTGACAAAACCGTTAAACCAGACTGAACTTATCGAAACTATCGAACGGCTAACGAGTCATAATAAGAACAAATCTAAACAGCGGAAAGATCATTAGTTACGCCGGGAAAGTCTGGCAATGTTGATCTCGAACTCTGTTCAAATTCACCAAGCGCGGATAAAAACTAAACTGGCTTATCCAAGAGCTTATTCGCTAGGGTGAAATCAGATCCTTCCATAAAGGGTGCC
>JAYTHR010000392.1:0-1025 GCA_043732425.1 Bdellovibrionales bacterium | reverse complement strand
TGCTTAAGGCTCGAAATTTTGTTTGTTTTCAGTACCTACTGGGCTAGTTTTCAGTTTAATATTATTTTCTTCGGCCTCCTTTTCTCTCATTGAATTTTAAGCGCTCAGAAAAAGTTTCTTATTTTTGAATCTGCATTTTGATTTATTATTGGCTTCAATTTTGTTCTTAATAATCGACTCAGGGCCAATCGTCGCATTTGCAAACCAAACGAGAACACCCGCCCCCTCAGGCTCGCCCTTGTCCCCTTATCTTTCACTTCCCGTCCTACCCCCCTCGCGTCAACAGCTCTCGCATTCGACAAAATTGATTTATTAAATATGAACCGGTCGCCGGAGCAAAACAATCGCGTCGGCGAACAATGTATCGAATCTCTTTTTCTCTTTCTTCTTCTTATTTTCTCCGTCGTCTGAGCTATTATTTTATATCCATATTTTACTTATTTAATTTTCTTTTTAATTTATCTCTCTTCTTTTCTTATAATTAATCTAGTTTCAGTTTGTAAGATTGAATTCATTGATCCCAAGAAGAGAAAGGTCGGCCGACCTTAGATTGCCTTCGAGTTTCCCGAGCTCCTCATCGAGACAGCACGTATCCTCGAGGATTACGGCGCCCATGCGCACGCTCGCCGACAAAATGAAGTCGGAAAAGACTATGGATTTTCTATAAAAATGATCCGAAATCTTTTGAAACGTCTTTTCCCCGAAGCATTCTAAAATCATAAGATAAGTAGAACTACGATTGTCACATGGCTTGTCCCACCGAATCGAGGGGGATAGAACCGAATTCGCTACAAAGCTTATATATAAGCAAAAGTATCTGTCGTTTAAAATAACGAGAGAAATATCGACGAATAGGTATCGCACAAATTTTAGGATTTGCTTCTTCTATTTTTCGAGTTTTTTTTTAGAGTCACCACTGCTTCTCTTACGTGAAAGCTGTCAGGGAGCTCTATAAAAGTCATGGAGGCACAGCAATCAGCGCCGATAAAAGTTAAATTTCAATTAAATTCTTCTTTTTGCATTTT
>JAYTHR010000391.1:0-3754 GCA_043732425.1 Bdellovibrionales bacterium | reverse complement strand
CCTTCATTTCTTTTTTTAAACTATCGGGGACCTACCAGTACAAGGTGATCTTCGAAAATCAATTGGTACAGACCGAACAAGTTACCGACGATCATTACCGCGTAACCTTGCCGGTTAAACAGACGGGAATTTATGAATTTACAATTTTTCAAAGTGAAGGCTCGCCATTTTGGAAACAAAAAGTTTTTGTCATAGCTCCGCAAGATCACACGTTATCTGAAGGCGACAAGCAACAGCTGGCAGAGACCTTTGCCCCGGTGGTAAAGTATCACGACGAAGAAAATTACTTTCCAGTTTCTTTAGAGTACATGCTGAACGAAGTTGAGGTCGATTCGAATTTAATTGACGAACCTTTTCAGCTGACAAACAAATTAGTCCCTCAGGGCTTTTTTAGTTTTCTAGGCTCTAAAAATACGGACCTGAATCTAAATTTCAAATTTAAAGATATTCGAAAAATTTTACCTTTTTATGGACACTCGGATTCTGTATTGAAATCAGGGCTCGAGCAGTCGTCCGGATCTTTACTGAAGCAACGTTACGGGCGTCGTTTTATTACCGTTTATTACTCTGTTTTTGAAAACCCGAAATATAATGAAATCTACATTAATTATCATTTCTTTTATTCCTATGATCCAAAAAATGGAACTGTCAAAAATGAATCGATTGCGGCCCATATCCTTGATCGCGAAAGCATGACGGTTGTCCTTCGGGGAACATCGCGAAAGCCTTTAGCCGTTTTTTATGGAGCTCATCTGGCGGGACAAAATTTAGCTCAGCTAGATCGGGACGGAAATATCTTGCAGCGCTGGAGCACCGGTCGCGTTTTTGTCAATTGGCCCGAAACTAATAAAGTTGGAAACCAGCCTGTTGCTTACGCGGCGTTAGGCTCACACGCTTTTTACCCTGTGCCAGGAACATTTTCAGTGATGTTAAACAGCGGCGGTCAAATTCGACTTTTGACCGAACCGGTCGGGGGTGAGCGAACTTTATTACCCCCATCACTAAAAGCTCAGGCAACGAGTTCAACAAGTTTTTTGTATGATCTGAAAAACTTGCGCTTGGATTCCGTGACGAGCGACTGCCAAAATACAGCTAACATTTTAACTTTTTCGGGTTCGACGGTCGATGTGTTAGGTCCCACGAACGCCACGTTTCCACCATTTACCGATCGCGAAGAAGACTACAAAAATTATTTAGATCCAAATGCTCCTTTATTTGATATGAAAGCTGATAAGACATTAAAATAAGGGTGCCGTGGCTACTGAAAATAAATTAGAAATTCGATTAAAAGAAAGATTTGGATTCGATTCTTTTCGCTTTCCGCAAAAAGAAATTATTGAAAAAGTTTTAAATAACGAATCTTTGCTCGCGTTGATGCCAACCGGAGCCGGAAAATCGTTAACATACCTGATGGCGTCAACGTTTTGCGAAAAAAAAGACGATCAGTATTCCGAAATAGTGTTGGTCGTTTCGCCTTTAATAGCTTTGATGCAGGATCAAACTCAAAAAGCTTTGTCGTTTGGACTGGATGCAACGTTCATTAATTCTTCGATCAGTAGCGGTGAACGCGAAAGTCGCATGAAAAAAATAAGCCAGGGTCGATATCAACTGCTCTTCGTCACGCCGGAAAGATTTCGTAAAGAAGAGTTCTGGAATTGTCTTTCTGGCATAAAAATAAAACTTTTTGTCATCGACGAAGCCCACTGCGTTTCGCTTTGGGGCCATGATTTTAGGCCGGATTATTCTAAACTTCAAAATTTTCGGCTGCGTTTGGGAAATCCGCCGGCATTAGCCTTGACCGCCACCGCAACGGAAGATGTGCAGCTGGATATCACGAAGCAATTTCAACTGCATCTCGAAAAAGAAATTATTTTCGGGGGACTGGCGCGTCCTGAGCTCTCATTAAATGTTCATGAGACGTATTCAGATGTTGAAAAAAATGATTCTCTTTTAGAAATAGTTTCGTCCCAAATTCATGAAAGTGGAATTGTCTATTTTTCCCTTATTCAAACCTTGGAAAAAGCCGCGCAGTTTTTAAATTCAAAGAAAATTCCATTTCTGCGCTACCACGGAGATCTTCCCGCAGATTTAAAGAAAAAAAATCAGAATCAGTTTTTAAAAGGCGATATCAAGTGGATATTAGCGACGCCCGCTTTTGGTTTAGGAATTGATAAGTCTAACGTGCGTAGCGTGATTCATTACGAAATCCCTTCGTCACTAGAAGCTTATTTTCAAGAAGTGGGTCGTGCAGGCCGTGACGGGAAAAAGGCGTCGGGGCATTTCCTTTTTTCGGAAGATGATTTGATGATTCAAATGGACTTTTTGAAATGGGCCTATCCGGATTCGGAATTCATTAAGAAAGTTTATGATTTAATTGCGACTCAACCGCAAGTTGTTGCTGTTCAAGGTTTTGATTTCTTAAGAGAACAAATGGTTTTTAAGAACCGGAAAGATTTTCGAGTGAATGCAGCTGTGTCGATACTGCAGCGCTGGGAATGTCTTGAAGAAGATTTTACCCCCTTCGGATTTTCTGCCGTACAGGCGCCGACGGAGAGTCACTTTAAAACTGAAGATCAAGAATTATTAAAAAAAGAGCATCATAAAAAACTACTATCTTTGCTGCGCTGGGTTCAGAACAAAGACGAATGCCGACTCGTACAGATTTATACTTATTTTGGATTTAAAAATCAACAGCCTTGCGGACACTGCGATGTCTGCGCTTAATTTTCCGAACCCGCGATTACCAACACGGGAAGGTGTGATTGCGCTAGGTGGAAAGCTTACGCCAGAAAACTTAGTTTTATCTTATAGCCAAGGAATATTTCCATGGCCTCATGAAGGTTATCCCTTGCTTTGGTTTTGTCCGGACGAGCGCGGTATTATCGAGTTTTCGGAAATGTGCACTCCAAAAAGTTTTGAAAAATGGCACCGCAGAAATGCATCTCAGTTTTTGGTTACACGAAACAAAGATTTCTCAGCCGTTATTAAAAATTGTCGTCAGCAAATTCGGGCCGGGCAAGCCGGGTCGTGGATTAATAACGCCATGGAAAAAGCCTATTGCCAACTGCATGAGATGGGAAAAGCGCATTCAGTTGAAATTTGGCACAATGAAATCTTGGTGGGCGGCATCTACGGTGTTCAGTCTGAAAAATATTTTAGCTGTGAAAGTATGTTTTACAAAGTTTCGAATGCTTCAAAGCTGGCACTATTTGAGTTGATTCAGATCTTGAAATCGCAACAGCAAACGTGGATGGATATTCAGATGGTCACGGACGTCAGTGGAAGTTTTGGTGGCAAGTTAATAACTAAAGCCGATTTTTTAGATCGGATCGGCTATTAAAGTTTCATTGGCTTTCTGTAGTTCGATCATATTTTCCAAAATCCACTTTTTGTAAAAATGAATATTTAAATAAAGTCCATAGCCCGCGCACTCGGTACTTGGATCTAATTTAGATTGTAAGTTTAAATTGCCTTTTCCGAACTGGAAGACTCCGATAGCCAGGGCAAAAAGAGAAAAGCGGCCGGATTCGTTAATAAATACGGGGCCCCCCGAATCTCCAAAGCAAACTCCCGCATTACCTTTTTGAGAAAGTGCAAAATAATTTTTTTGGATTTTTGCCGTTTGAGTAGAAATGGTGGCTTTTTTAAGAACGCCGTTCAGTTTGCGAAAGGGAACTTTCGAAGTGTCTTTCAGAGACGACGTTTTCCCAAATCCGGTGATGACTAACTGAACGTCGTCCGAGCCCAGAAGCTG
>JAYTHR010000390.1:0-1032 GCA_043732425.1 Bdellovibrionales bacterium | reverse complement strand
TGGTCTTAGCTCTGGTTATAAAGTGCAAAACTTCAAGCGCTGGTGATTTCGAAAAAATGACGACGCTTGAATTCTTAAAAGAATTTGGTTTTTCTCATCACTTTATTCAGAACTTTTGGACACCGTTTTTAGCCGGAGTTTACTTAGACTGTTCGTTGCAAGTAGACGCTTCTTTTTTTATGTTTTTAATGAACAATTTCAGCACGGGCCGGGTGGCCTTACCGGCTAACGGAATGCAGGCCATTCCTAAGCAAATGGCAGAAAATTTAGACCCTCAGTTTTTGAAACTAAATACGGCAGCCAGTGAAATCCATAAAAACCATGTTGTCTTAGAAAGTGGCGAAATTATTCAGGCAGAAAATGTTGTGTGTGCTTTCAACTCATTACCAGAATCCAATTTAAACTATCAGTCGGTCACGAACTATTATTTCTCAACGACTGAAATTTTAGATTGGGATCGCTGGTTAGTTTTAGTTCCGCCCCATATCGGTTTGGCCATTAACAATTTAACCTTAATGAATAAGGTGTCTTCGTCTTACTCAGAAAGCGGTAAAAATTTAATTTCGGTCAGCTTAATCTGTAAGGTAGATCCTGGTTTAGATGTGGTTCAAAAAGAAATCTGTCAAATCGCTAGAAAGAAAATGGATCTAAAATTCATCAAGAAATTTGTTATTAAAAAAGCGCTGCCGAAAAAATACACCCCGGTTAATTATCTAATTGATCAGGATATTTATTACTGTGGCGATCATCTCGTTAATCCTTCAATTAACGGGGCCCTTCAATCAGGGCGAGTGCTGGGCGAAGCTTTATCCAGACTGCCGAAGAACGGCTAGGGCGTGAAGTCATGAGTTCTAAAAATACGGCACCGTTAGATCAAAAACTTATTGTCCTGATCTCTTTCGCGGTCGGAGTGATGGCCGCAAATATTTATTATGCACAACCCATTCTTGCTTTAATTGCCTCGTCACTAGGTCTGCGTCCTGATGCTGCAGGGCTTATTATGACACTAACCCAGATTGGCTACGGCCTAGG
>JAYTHR010000389.1:0-1036 GCA_043732425.1 Bdellovibrionales bacterium | reverse complement strand
CGCGGCCTGGCTTCTCGCGGAGAACCGGAATGTCGTCGGTCAAAGACACTTCGAGATCGGTTGCAAAAACCTTGAGTCGGCCATTGCCAGCTTCGATGAGCACGTTCACCAAGATCGGCATCGTGTTTCGTTTTTCAACGATGTTCTGTGTTTTCCCAAGAAGGGCGATAAAATCCTTCTTTTCAACTTCGATCATCATGATTCGGTGGCTCCTGTATTTTCGCGGTTCACCAAGATCATCTGAACGGAGTTCAAATTCAATCTCTGACTTTTTTTTCTAAAGTTATCTCAAACCCCCAAACCCTCAAAATTCCGTTCCCCCTAATTTACTGAATCGTTATATTTAAAAATAGAGTAGTGATAGTAGGGGGTGTTAGTTTCGGGTTTTGGTGTTTAAGACGTTGTTTTTATTGAATTTTTGACGTGGATAACTTGGTTTACAACTCAAGGGCTAAAAACACTCAAAATGTTGAAAACCCAAGTCCCCAAATTTGAACACACCACTGTCCACAGGCTTACCAACAGTCCCCAATCACACGCCTGTGATATTGTGGATGCGGACCTGTAATTCTTCGATATCCTTCTTTAAATCGGAATCTTTCTGCAGTTGAGACTCAACACGCTTCAACGCGTTGATAACTGTCGTATGATCCTTGCCGCCGAACTGCCGGCCGATTTCGACGAGCGATTTATCCAGATTTTTTTTGATTAAATACATTGCGACTTGGCGGGCGGTCACAAGCGGCTTCGAGCGATTGGCCGATTTTAGATCAATAACACGCACGCGGAAGTGATCGGCGACGAGGCGCTGAATATCTTCAACGGTGATCGTCGTCGTGTCATCGTGCGTGTTTAAAACGCGCTTTGCGAGCTCCAGATTGATCTCGAAACCTTGAAGCTCAGAGTACATTTTTACTTTATTGAGGTTGCCTTCTAATTCGCGAATCGAACGTTTAGAAATACGCGCGATGTAGGCCACCGCGTCTTCTGGAATGCGCAAGTTTCGTTTTTCAGCTTTATAACGAAGAATAGCCAC
>JAYTHR010000388.1:0-1036 GCA_043732425.1 Bdellovibrionales bacterium | reverse complement strand
ACCGTTTGATGGAAGCGGGCGTTGTTCTTATTGATCCTCAAACAACTTATATAGAAGATACCGTGTTGGTGGCTGCGGGATCTGTTATTTATCCTGGCGTTTACCTTCGTGGAAAAACGGCTATTGGTGCTTTCTCTGTGTTAGAACCCAATTGCTTTATTTCCGACTCTGTCATCGAAGACAGCGTGCAAATCAAAGCGGGTTCTTATATTGAAAAAACAATTATCCATTCGCAGGCCAGCGTAGGTCCTTACGCACGGTTACGGCCAGATACAATCATTGGTAAAGCGGCCCACGTTGGAAATTTCGTCGAAATGAAAAAAGTAAATTTCGGAGCCAAATCTAAGGCGGGACATTTAACCTACTTAGGTGATGCGGACATCGGTGAAGACGTCAATATTGGTTGCGGGACAATCACTTGTAATTATGCGGCTGACAAGAAAAAGTATAAAACCATTATTGGCGACCGCGTTTTTGTCGGAAGTGACACTCAGTTAGTTGCTCCGGTCACGGTCGCAAGTGATTCGATTATCGCTTCGGGATCAACAATTACAAAAAATGTTCCTGCCGGAGCCCTTTCGCTTTCCAGAACACCGCAAGTGAATAAAGAAGGCTACGCGAAAAAATTTAAAAAAGAAGAATCAAAAAAATAAACATCTAATTCATTGATGATGGAGTCTGTTATATGTGTGGAATCGTCGGCTATTTAGGTTTTCAAAATCCGAAAAAAATTATCGTCGACGGGCTCAAACGTCTTGAATATCGTGGCTACGATAGCGCGGGCTTAGCTATTTTGCATAACGGAGAAATCAAAACCATCCGCGCGGAAGGAAAAATCAAAGCCCTCGAAGACAAGTTAACGCGGGAAGAATTTAACGGCCACTTGGGTATCGGCCACACCCGCTGGGCCACTCACGGAGCACCCGTAGAACGGAATGCCCATCCGCACCGTGTTGGCGATATCAGCCTGGTTCATAATGGAATTATTGAAAATTATCTTGAAATAAAAAAAGAATTATTAACTCGTGGTGCGAAC
>JAYTHR010000387.1:0-12077 GCA_043732425.1 Bdellovibrionales bacterium | reverse complement strand
TATCGACGATTGGCTGTAATAATTCGCCTTCTTTTTTCTGCAGATCAGCCTGAGCTTTTGCCGCTTGCTGATTGAATTTTTGCATTTCTTCTTGAACTTCTTGCGCTTTTTTACCAAAAGCTTCTTCCGCTAAAACAGATCTTTTCTTTTCTAGATCTTCACGCATTTTATCGATATCTGCTTTTTTCTTTTCTAAATCTTTATTCTTCTTTTCGGCTTCTTTTTTCATTTCTTCTTTAGCCTTTTTACCAAAAGCCGATTTTTCAATCGCCTTCTGTACGTCCACATAAGCTAATTTAAAGTCAGCCGATGCTATTGAAGCTGCCATCAGAACTGATACCATTGTTAAAAACATTTTCATAAAATCTCCTTTTTATTAAAAATTAATCTTTCTTTATAAATTATTATTCCTAAACCCAAAACAAAAATTCAGAACCTAAACCCAGGATGCAGTCACTTTGACCGCGTCTTTCTTCTTTTTAAAACGGCGGACCAATTGAAAATTCGAAATTCACCGTATCTCGGTCTACGTCATCATGAGATAACGGCCAGCCCCATTCAAAACGCAAAAGTCCCAGCGGAGATTGCCAGCGAAAACCAATTCCAAAATCACTCATGAATTTACTTTGCAGAACTTGGTCTTCCGCCTGACCGATGTCGTAAAAGAAAACTCCGGTTAGACCAGCCTCTTTAATTAAAGGAAACTGGATTTCTGACTGGTAAAGAACTTCTGTAGTTCCACCAAAAATTAAGTTGGCTTTTCGATCGCGTTCCGCAGTAGTTAGATTAGGCGCATAAAATGGGTTTGTAGGATCAGGATTAAGCGACTGCTGGACGTAAAAATCAGAGTGAATCCGACGACCCACAGTTCCTGAGCCGTAGCCGCGCAGAGTGTAGGCTCCGCCTAATTGAAAGCGCTCGGTGAACGGAACATCACTTTGATTGTCGATCGATTGCAGATTTAAATAGGTCAAATTATTGCGCCAAACCACATCCCAAAACAGGTTTTGGAAGTAGCGGAAATGCGACGTAAATTCTTGATAACGAAGATCTCCACCTAAGCCCGCGCGCTCGTAAGAAATATCGGCAAAAATACCTTTTGACGGCGAAAAGCGATCATTACGGGTGTCGTACTGTAAAGTAACAGTCGCCGAACTCGTTACTCCTTGCGCTGTTTGCAGGGGAAAAATATTGGGATCGGTGTATTGATTTGCAAAAAGATCCGTTCGGTCTAGCTTGTAGCGTACGAACGCCTGAATATTGTCGTTCAGTACCGGATGGCCAAAACGCACGGCCGCACCCGTTTTTCGGTTGTCGTAATTGATGCGCTCTTTATTTTCAATGTAGTACAAATCAAATCCGGCAGACCACAAAGTATCTTTTAAATAAGGTTCAGTCAGACTTAAAGAATAATCTTGACGATTTTTAGTCGCATCAATGCGGGCACCTAAGGTTTGCCCTAAGCCGCGAAAGTTATTCTGCTGAATAGATCCACCCAGGCTTAACCCCTGCACGTTGCCGTAGCCAGCGGTTAACTGCAGCTGCCCGGTATTTCGTTCTTTGACCACGATATCAATATTTAATTGATCGGGCCTTTCGGGTGGCGTGCTGGTTTTAAAATTAACTTCTTCGAAAAAGCCGAGACGCTGAATATTTTCCTGAGACCGGCGCTTTCGTGTTTCATTGTAAAGTTCGCCTTCGTATATTTTTAATTCGCGGCGAACCACTTTGTCGCGCGTTTTCGTGTTACCTACAACATTGAAAGCCCCAAAGTAAACTTTACTGCCCTTTTCAAATTCAAAAACTAGATCCACTTTTCGTTCTTTTTCATGGAAAGCATACCGCGGATTCACGTTGGCAAAGGCGTAACCTAAATCTCCGCACTTTGCCTGAAGCTCAGCAATATCTTTTTGCATCACATCGACGGCAAAGACGCCGTTATCTTTTATCTTTACGCCCTCGTAAAGTTCCGATTTTGGAAAAAGCAAATCCCCGGCGAAATCAACTTCCCCAATACTATATTGTTCACCTTCATCAATATGATAAGTGATATAAATCGATTTTTTATCCGGAGTGACTGTTACGATGGGGCGATCGATCTTCACCTGAACGTAACCCAAGTTCCAATACAAAAATTTTAAGACCTGAATGTCGCGCTCGAAAGCCTCTTGCTTAAACGAGCCCGAACTGCTGAGCCCGGAAAAAAAACCGGCTTCTTGCGTGAACATGCGTCCCTTCAAGTAAGAATCTTTTAAATTATTGTTACCCAATAAAGTAATTTTTTTAACTTTCACTTTGTCATTCTCAGTAATGACGAACTTGATCCGCACGCTTTCATCTTTTTTAACGTCTTCGATGACCGGCTCAATTTTAACCAGGTAGAAACCCTTATCTTCGTAAAATTTTTCAATTTTAGTCACGACCTCTTTGACTTTAGTTGTGTTTAAAATCTCGAAATTTTTTAAAGTACTTTCTTTTTCCAAGTCTTCCGTTTTCACATCGACGTTGCCCTGAAACACCACTTCCGCAATAATGGGTTTTTCAACGACAGAATAAACAAGGCGCACAGTTCCGTTTTGAATTTCTTTTTGCGCTTCGATTTGGACAAAGTATCCTAGTTTAAAAAGCGCTTGAATATCTTGGGTGACTTGGATATCCGAATAAGTTCCACCGACTTGCGATACTAATTTTGCTAAAATAGCTTCTTTTTCAATTTTTCGTTGGCCATTTATTTCGATGGCCGTAATTTTATATTCGGCTGTTTTTTGTGATGCTTTTTCAAGTTTGGCTTTATCCGCTTTACTTTCCCCAATCACTTTCACAGCTTTTTTGGGGCTGCTACTTTTACTTTGAGATACTGTCGCCGCGTAAGAGCTTAGGCTTGTTAAAACAACAACCGCAAAGCCTAAGAACAGAAAATTCTTTAATTCTTTTAATAACTTATTATGCACTTCGAAAGGCTAACTAGACTTAGCTTCCTTGTCAAAGAACCTGCACCGGCTATTGCGCAAAACGTCCATCTTTGACTTTAAAGACACGAGGAAATAAGCCCGCAAATTGTAAATCGTGTGTGACGACAATCAGAGTTAATCCCAGCTTCTGTCTGAGTTCGAAAAATAACTGCTGAATTTTAAGAGAATTTTCGGAATCTAAATTTCCAGTCGGTTCATCCGCGAACAAAATTTCCGGATCTTTGATTAAAGCACGTGCAATCGCAATTCTTTGCAATTCTCCACCGCTCAGTTGATTGGGATAGTGGAATGCCCTTTCCTCCAGTCCCATAAATTTTAACCATTCCATAGCTTTTTCAGTCACATCGGTTTTTTTATCTCCTGCTATTAAAGATGGCAGCATAATATTTTCCAGGGCCGTGAATTCTTGGATTAGGTGGTGAAACTGAAAAACAAAACCCATTTTTTGGTTGCGAAACGCGGCCAGACCTTCTTCAGTCATTTTAAAAATATTTTCACCCCGAAAAAAAACTTCCCCCGTGGTGGGCCGATCTAAGGTTCCTAGTATTTGTAATAGCGTTGATTTACCGGCGCCGGAAGCCCCCAGAAAACAGACCGCTTCTTTTTTTTGAATCTGCAAGCTAATGCCGCGTAGGACGGCCAATTCAGAAGCTCCGGTTTTATAGTTTTTAAAAAGATCATGAGCTTCCAGCAGAAACCCTGAACCTGAAGTACTAGTTAATGAATTATCCATTTTTTAACCCCTCTACCACTTCCAGCTGACTGCCACGATAGGCCGGGGACAACGTCGCTAGAAAACATAAAATCACCGTCGACAAACCGATCAAAGTTAAATCTACGAAACGAATCTGTACGCCAATTTGATCAATCTTATAAACCGAACCCGAAATCAGACTAAAGCGACTTTGCAAAAACATGAAGCCAAAACAAAGTACAAAACCAAGAATAAAACCAAGACCCGTGCCCACTAGCCCTACAAGTAATCCTTGGCCCATAAATAGCTTTCGTACGTCTTTCCCGCTAAGCCCCAAAGTTTTTAAAATAGCAATATCGGCGTAACGCTGCCGAATAAAAACATACAACGCGCTAGAAATATTAAACGCGGCGACTAGAACAATAATGAAAACTACAAAAAATATAATCACCCTTTCAATTTTAACAGCTTCGAAAAGATTGCGGTTAACGTCGTACCAGTCGGTGACGGCAAAAGAAGATCCTAATTTTTGTGACAGCCGGAATGAGGTCTCTTTAGAATCATCGCGCTGATTCAGTTTCACGAAGGCCCCGGTATAGCGTTCGCCGATCTCCGTTAATTCCTGCAATGCTTTAAGATCTCCCAAAATCAACCGCTCGTTCCAATCATTTTTTCCAAAATCTAGAAATCCCGCGACAACAAAAGTCTTCACTTGGCGGCGAAAGCCTGATTTTTCAAACGGCGTCGATAGAGGAACCACAATCGACACCGAATCATTCACCTGCAGCTGAAATTTTTTTGCTAATCCAACCCCGATAACAATATGACTGGCATCTAAAAACAGAGTGCCCTGCTGGATTCGATTTTCGATATTTAAAACATTTTTCATTTCACTGGATTCAACACCCTGAAATAAAACACCCGAAACTTGGCCCTTGTTCGCCAGTACGGCTTCCGCGTAGGCGAAGCGCATCAGCGATTTAATTTCAGGTTCAAGAGTTTTTAATTTTTTAGAAAAAACGGACCACTCATCCGTTATTTTTCCGCGTCGGACGACCTGAATATGACCCGTCACATCGGTTAAGGCACTTTTTAATGTTTCTTCAAAACCACTGACCACCGCCATGGAAGCCACTAAGGCCGCGACCCCGAGCACCAGCCCGAAAAATGCTAATGGCGCTGATCCGTTTTGTAAAAAACTTCTGGAAAATAAAAGGCGATACGCGACCCAAAGCTTAAATTTAGCTTTAGCCTGAGCTTCCGATTTTTCTTTTTCACGTGGTAACTTCGTTAAGGTTGATATCATTCGATATCGGGCTCGCTGTTTTGCCCTAAGGTCCCGTTCAACTGGGCTTTTAAGTAGGACATAATAAAACTATCGAAGTCTCCGTCCATGACTTGATGAACTTGATTGGATTGATGAAGGGTGCGATGATCCTTCACCATTTGATAGGGATGCATGACGTACGAGCGAATTTGTGATCCCCATTCGTTCGCCTTTTTGGTCGAATTCATTTCATCTTTTTCTTTATTTTTCTTTTCCACTTCTTTTTCGTAAAGGGCGGCTTTTAGCATTTTCATCGCTTTTTCACGATTTTGAATTTGCGAACGTTGAATTTGCGAAGCAACGACAATTCCAGAAGGTAAATGACGAATACGAACAGCTGAATCTGTTTTATTAACGTGCTGCCCGCCAGCGCCGCTAGAACGATACGTTTCCACTTCAATATCATCCGGGCGTACTTCGATCACAATATCGTCATCGACCTCGGCCCAAACGAAAACTGAAGCGAACGAAGTGTGCCGTCGTGCATTGGAATCAAACGGAGAAATACGGACTAATCGATGGACCCCTGATTCGGCTTTTAAATAGCCATAGGCATATTCACCCGAAATTAACAATGTGCAGGATTTAATTCCGGCTTCTTCGCCATCATTGCGATCGATGACTTCGACTTTGTAACCGTGCTTGTCGGCGTAGCGCATGTACATGCGAAGTAACATTAAGGCCCAGTCGCAACTTTCTGTACCACCCGCGCCCGAGTTAATTGAAATATAGGTATTATTCGCATCTAATTCGCCGCTCAGAACACGCTTTAATTCTAGGGCCTGACCAATTTTTTCGACTTCTTGTAATTCTGATTTTACTTCTTTGAAGGTGGCCTCGTCATCGACTTCCATGGCCATTTCTAAAAGGACCTTGGAATCTTCTAAACGGTTTTGAAAGGAATTCCATTCTTGAATGGCTTTTTCAAGAAGCGATTTCTCTTTATTTATTTTTTGCATTTCCGCGGGCTTTTCCCACACGGCAGGATTTTGAGCAGCTAATTCCAGTTCGGACAGACGCTTTTTCTTTTTATCGAAGTCAAAGATACCCCCGAAGCTCTATCGAAAATTTTTCTAACTCAACGATATGTTTTTTAGTCTCGGACGCTTCGGTTATAATAGACATACCTTCAGTCTAAAAAAATCGAGGGTAGAGTCAATCAGGAAAACTTAAATCTACAGAACTTTAGCTAAATGACGAACCTGCTCAAAACAGGAATCTTGAATCTGAAACATCCGCTTTTCTTCCAATTTCGAAAGCTCGTGATCGTACCCCAGTAAATGCAAAACTCCGTGGATCATCATGTAGAGCAGTTCCTGATCCAAGGCTTGCTTTTGCCGCCTAGCTTGTTTTTTTAGCACGGGTAAACAGAAGGCTAATTCACCCAAGGCCGCCGGGTCATCACTTTGAAAACTAAGAACATCTGTAGATTTGTTTTTTCCACGATATTGAAAGTTGATCTTTTTCATTTCACTTTCAGAAAGGAAAATAAAAACAATTTCTTTTTTTTCTAGCAGTTTCTTTTTTTGACGTAGTTTTTTTGTCAATAAATCGCCTAGAATGGCAGTAAACCCGCGCTGAAGGCGCTTGGCATTTATTTTTTCGGCTGTGGGATTGACAATATTAATAATCATAAGCAGTTTGATCTGAATATGCCAGAAGCTCCCGGAAATCTCAAAGATATTCATGCCCTTCAACAATTGATCGCTGATTTACGTGGTCCCGATGGCTGCCCGTGGGACCGCGACCAATCCCACAAGACGTTAGCGCCCTACGCGATTGAAGAAGTTCATGAACTGGTTGAAGCTATAGAAAAAAATGATGCGACTCATATGTGTGAAGAGCTTGGCGATGTGTTATTTCAGGTTGTCCTTCACAGTCAGCTAGCCTTTGAGCAAAATTTATTTAGCCTACCTGATGTGATCGAATCCATTTCTAAAAAAATAGTTCGCCGCCATCCTCATGTTTTCTCGGATCTAAAAGTTAGTGGCCTTGATGAAATTCATGCGAACTGGGAAGCGATCAAAAAAATTGAAAAAAAAGATCGCCCGCCTAAACTTTTTGATATTCCCGAAGGTTTGCCAGCCCTGCAACGCGCTTTCAAAATCGGAGAAAAAACTCAAAAACTTAATTTTGACTGGCTAGAAATTAAAAGCGTGCTTCAACAATTGAAAGCTGAAATCGCTGAGCTTGAAGAAGCTATGACCGAATTGAATTCTGTAAAGAAAACAGAGCATCTTCAGCATGAAATCGGCGATGTTTTATTTTCGGCGGCTCAAGTGGCGCGCCATTTAGAAATTGAACCAGAAAGCAGCCTGCGGGAAGCCAATCGCCGTTTCTTAAAACGTTTTGAAAAAATGCTTGAGGTCGGAAAAGTCACTACCGAGCAGTTCAAAAATTTAACGACCGCCGACAAAGAAAATCTGTGGAAAATCGCAAAAAAAGAATGTTGATTTTTCTGTCTTAGGTTTTGACAATAACTTCTAAATTCTCATTTGGGATTTCAAAAAAACTGTAGATTGATTTATCAATTTAATTTTTGCATTTTTTAATTAAAAAAAATATTTTATGT
Source organism: Bdellovibrionales bacterium (assembly GCA_043732425.1). Lineage (GTDB taxonomy): Bacteria > Bdellovibrionota > Bdellovibrionia > Bdellovibrionales > Bdellovibrionaceae > Pseudobdellovibrio. The sequence goes on along the minus strand of JAYTHR010000387.1, from coordinate 4,512 downwards.
CTTTCCAATAACTTAGCCTGTCTTACCCTGAGACAATCCTAGCTTTTGCCGTGATGTTCCGATGGCTTAGCCTCCAACTAGTAATTCCGGCACCAGCACCTACACTAATAAAGCAAGACTCGAGCAAACGCTGTAAGAAAGCGATAAGCACGTGTTCACGAGTGATTGGACAATTAATTTACTACGTAGAAAAGGAAACGCGAAAATGTTACATCCGGAAAATGATTGGTTTGTTCTTCTTGGTGACCAAAAGTTTGGTCCTTACAATTATAAAACCATGATCAACATGATTCAGACAAACCAGTTAATGGATTACAACTATGTCTGGGCTTCCCATTTAGAAAGCTGGACACCGATTCACCAACTGGAAGAGTTCAGCAAAGATCGCTTTCAAATTTTACTGCAAAAAGAATCTGAATATTTAAATTCATTTATCCAGCGCCAAAGCCCCCGCTCGGAAGTTTCGATTCCACTTCTGGGACATAACTCGATTCGCTTTTTTGATGGCCAAGTGACATCCGTTTCTGCCAGTGGTGCTTTATGTTTACTGAACACGCCTTTAGTCCAAGTCGGAGATCTTTTAAAACTGCACGTGAAGGCAAAAGACAATAGCGGCGTGTCGTTTAACATCGAAGCTGAAGTGATTCGTAAAAACTTCTCAAAGCAGCGCCTGAACTCGAAATCTGGCCTTTATTACGCCATTCGCTTTAACGATATACAGTCTGTAGGACTCGAACAAATCAAAAACTGGGTCGCAGCTTAGCTTTTAAAATTTAATTTTAAACCCTTCTAAGGAGGAAATATGGCTTTTTTTAATTTCATGAACAGTGCGGGAGTTGTCGGTTGGACGATTCTATTAACAGGAATCGCGGCATTAGCCCTGGTTGTCGAAAGAGCTCGAACTCTTTATTTCAACTACGGCATGAACGTGGATGAATTTACAAACAAAATTCAAACTTTGGTTTTAGGTAAGAAAAACGAAGAGGCTATTATAGCCTGTGCGCAATTAGAATCAAAACCCTTAGCGCGCGCGTTTAAAGGAATTTTAGAAAAATCAGACCGTGATGACGAGACGATTTTTCAAGCACAAGACATCGCGATGGCAGAAACCGTTCCTCTGTATACAAAGCGCCTTCATTATTTATCTATGTTAGCAAACGTTTCTACTTTGCTTGGTTTATTAGGAACCATTCACGGTTTGATTTTATCCTTCCAAGCCGTGGCGCAAGCCGACCCTGCTGAAAAGCAAGCGATGCTAGCTTCCGGTATCGCGGTATCGATGTACACGACAGCGTTAGGATTAGCGGTTGCGATTCCTGCGATGGTGGCTTTCTCGTTCTTAACTTCGAAGCAAAATCAGCTTTTAGAGCAGTTGACAGAGAAATGCTCGAAGCTAACGGAAGTTTTAACTAGCAGTCATATTCCCGGCTTAACAAAAGACACCGTGTTTCCTGAAGCGGCTCGCATGAAGTCATCAGGCCCAACACCTCCGGCTGCTAACGCAAAAGTATCTTAAGCCTTTTAAGTAAAAACGTTTTTTTCTTAAGGAGAAAAAAATATGCGACAACGACATAAACCAGTGATCAACCACAACTCTGAATTTGAGTTGGATTTAGCGCCACTGCTGGCCGTGATGGTGAAGCTGGTTCCCGTACTTTTAGTTTCTTCTGCTTTCGTGCAGATGATGATTATCGAAACCGAACTTCCGCAGGTCGTCCAACAGGCGATTGAACAGCAGAATAAAGATCCGAAAGCGACTCACGTTGCGGTTGAGATGTCTAAAAAAACCGGCGTTAAAATTATCGTCAGTCAAGATGGCAAGCAATCCGTAGAGACAGTCGCTTTAAATAAAGAAAATCAAATCGACTTAGCCCGCTTGCACGCCAAGTTTCAGGAAATTAAAATATCTCATCCCGAAGTTTTCAAAATTGAGATGAGTCCCGATGATGACGTTCCTTACAAAGACGTCGTTCAGGTGATGGATGAAGCCCGCAAATCACGCAGCAATTCAATTAACTTTCCGATCAAAGACGTTAAGACAGGAAAAGATACAACGACGTTGTATATGTTTCCTGAAATTGTCTTTGGCAACACGATGGATGGGTAGATTATATGAAACGAAATCGCTTTAAAATAGAAATTAAAAAGAATCAAACGTTTGGTCTAAACATCACCTCGATGACAGATATGTTTACGATTCTTTTAGTGTTCTTACTGCAGACATTTTCCGCGGGTGAAGTGAACATTGATCCTGTAACCGGCGTGCGCCTACCCTCGTCGACTACCGAAAAGAATCCGGTCAACGGAGTCAAAATTTCTATTTCTCCGACGGAGTTGAAATTAGATCAATTAAAAGTGGCCGATGTTAAAAATAGTTTAATCGCGAACGCTGCGATGGATCCAAATGATTCTAACTTCATAAAGCCGTTATTTGACGAATTACAAAAATTTAACCAAACCCATGAAAAGTTAGCTAAAACTGGAAAAGTCTTATTCCAAGCGGATCAGTCGTTACCTTATGCGACATTACGAAAAGTGATGTACACGGCCTCGATGGCCGGTTTTCCAAACCTTAAGCTAGTTACAACAGCAGGGAACTAAGATGACAAAAAGCCAACAGATAATTTTATTAGCGACTATTTTGATAACTCCGTTGGCTTATGCGGCTCCTGAAAATGTGAAGGGTTTATTACCTGAAGTTCGTCTAAACTCAACGAACGAAGATCAGAATACCGATAAAGCCATGCAGTCCGAAATGATGATCACGAAAGCTGAAAATAAAGCGATTGAATCCTTAACACGTATTATTACCCGAAAAAAAGGAACTGCTGAAGAGGCAGATCTATTATTTCGCTTAGCCGAACTTTACATGCGCCGAGCTAAATCGGGAAGGTTCTTTGACCTGAATGAAAAAACCGTGACCAAAACTCAAGTCACGCAGCAAAAAGCGGTTGAATCTTTAAAAAGCGCGATTCAAATCTACAACCGACTTGAAAAAGAATTTCCTAAGTACCAAAACCTAGATGCGGTTTTGTTCAATAGCGCCATCGCCCACTTACAAACCAAACAGACCGAGCGCGCCAAAGAACTTTACAATCGCCTTACGAAAGAATTTGCAAAATCAAATCTTATTCCCGACGCTTTACTTGAGGTCGGTGAAATCTATTACTTTCAACAAAACTTTACCGTGGCTTTAGAGAAATTTAAAGCGATCGAAAAGTTCCCGAAATCAAAAGCTTTCCCCTACGGGATCTATAAATCAGCATGGTGCCTCTATAATTTAAAACAAACAGACCAGGGTATTCAGCAACTTTTAGCCGTCATCAAGCAAAATCCGGCGAACGATACGGATGTAAAAAAATACAATTTACGTAAAGAAGCGTTACGGGATTTAACTTTATTTGTTGGAGAATCACTTCCTTCAGATGAACTCTACAGCTTTTTTGAAAAAATAACGACAGAAGATGAGCTGGGCGATTCCCTCATGGCTTTAGCTGGACTTTATGAATCACATTCACGTTATAAAGAAATTGATACTTTTATTAAAACCTTTATCGATAAACACCCTGAAAGTGTTCACGCTGCGAAATGTTATACCAAATTAATTGATACGAATGAAACCTTAAAACGACGCGATGTCGTGATCAGCTACATGAAAAAAATGGGCGCGTTTTGCCAATCTTCTACTGACAGCAAATGCAACGATGAATTTCGTAAAGTGAGCTTAGAAATTTCTAAAAAATGGTGGGAAATCTGGCTTAAGAATAAGAAAAATATCGAATTTTCAAAGTTAACCGAACAGTCGTTCGAAATCTTGTTAGCTCATGAGGACCTTACAAAACCAGATTCCAAATCACGCTATGCTTACGCTGAGTTACTTTTTCAACAAGAGAAGTATGATCAAGCCAGTCAAAATTATGAAGAAGTCGCGAACCAAAAAGGAATTGATAAAACTTTGGGTCACGATGCTCTTTATGGCGCCTTATTCTCAATCGAAAAATCACTCGATAAAAAAGATGATCCGAATTTAACAGAGCGTCAAAAAACTTTAGCTGTGCGCTACTTAAAAGACTACCCGAATGGCGAACATGTAACGTCCTTACAATATAAACTGGGTTTCATTGCTTACAAACAGCTTGATTACGATACTGCAGTAAAATATCTGACACCGTTAGTGGCTAAAGTTAAATATCCCGAGATTAAAACAAAATCTGAGGATCTTATTTTAGATATTTACAACATTAAAAAAGACTTTAAAGCCATTCAGACTTTTGCAACCACCGCTCTGAAAGCTACGGAAAATGCCAATCGTAAAACAAGTCTTAATAAAATTATTGAAGAATCGCATTATGCACAAATTCAAAAAGATGCTGCGACATTAACGACGGATAAACAAATCGACCAGTTGCGTGAATTTTCAGTTCAACATCAGTCTTCAAAATTGGGCCAGGATGCCTTATGGCAATCGATTTCCCTAGCTTATTCGCATGGCTTCGATGTTTTAGGAGCTGA
>JAYTHR010000386.1:0-3814 GCA_043732425.1 Bdellovibrionales bacterium | reverse complement strand
CTTCGATCAAGGGAAAAAATCCCGACGCGATATTTGTTCCTGGATATTATGGCGAAGTGGCCCTGATAGCTAAGCAGTTACAAGAACTAAATATGAAGCAACCGATGCTAGGTGGCGACGGTTGGTCGTCTCCCGATTTATTTAAAATTGCCAAAGAAGCGATTAATGGCCATTATTTTTCGAATCACTACACTACGGAATCTACTGATTCGAAAACGGTTGAATTCGTTAAAGCCTTCAAAACAAAATACAGCGAGACACCAGATGTGATGGCGGCCCTGGCTTATGATTCGGTTTATATGATGGCCGAGGCTCTGAAAAATTTAAAAGTAATCACTTCCGAATCCATTCGCGATGAACTAGCTAAAATAAAAGATTTCCACGGTGTCACAGGTAAAATGTCGATGGATGCCAACCGCGACGCCATTAAAAGTGCCGTCGTCGTCAAAGTTCAGGGCGAAGAGTACAAATTTATTACCGAGATCGCACCGTAATATTTAATTTATTTTATGGAAGAATTTTTTCAGCACACCTTAAATGGACTTAGCTTCGGAAGTATTTACGCGCTGGTCGCATTAGGCTACACGATGGTCTACGGTATTTTAGGAATGATTAACTTTGCCCATTCGGACATTTACATGATGGGCGCTTTCATGTGTTATTACTTTGCTTTATTTCTTGGCCTTACAAAGCCGTCACCAATTTATTTTACCTTAGGGTTGCTAGTGGCTGGTTTGGCGACAGGGCTGATTGGATTTTTAGTCGAGAAACTGGCCTACAAACCCCTACGAAATTCGGCGAAAATGAATGTCCTGATCACTTCTATAGGTGTCAGTATTTTATTTCAATACGGCGGTCAAATTGTGTTTGGTGCTAATCCCAAATCATTTCCCACCCTAATTGAAGATCAAAATTTATTTGAAATTGCAGGAAGCCAAATTCACCTGATTGACTTGCTCATCTATGGTGTCAGCGCCGTATCGTTGCTAGGTTTAAGTTATATTATTTTTAAAACGCAAACAGGTCGGGCTATGCGCGCGGTCAGTAGCCGCCCCGACATGACTCCGCTGATGGGAATCGATAATAATAAAATCATTTCGATGACCTTCATCATTGGATCGGTTTTGGCGGGGATCGCGGCCGTGCTGGTTTCGATCAAGTATCCTAAAATTGATCCCATGATGGGCACTAAAATTGGGACCAGCGCGTTTGTGGCTGCGGTATTTGGGGGAATCGGAAGTCTTCATGGAGCCGTCATCGGGGGCTTGCTGTTAGGACTTGGCGAATATTATCTGATTGGTTACGGGGCTTCGACCTATCGTGATGCTTTGTCATTTTCAGTTTTAATTTTAGTTTTACTTTATAAACCGACTGGGCTGTTTGGTTCGAATCGTAAGGAAAAAATTTAGTGAAGAAGTTTTTATTTTTTCTTTTTAGCGTTTCTGTTTTAGGGATCGTGCTTAATTTTTCTGTGAATTCTTATATTCATTCGATTTTAATTAGCTTTCTAATTAACGGCATTTTAGCGCTGTCACTTAATTTTATCACGGGCTTAGCCGACCAGTTTTCTTTGGGGCACGCGGGCTTAATGGCCGTCGGAGCCTATACCTCGGCTATTTTAAGCAAAGAAGTTTTAGCTGATCGTTGGTATTTTATTCCACTGACGGTTCTTTGCGGAGGCCTGGTTACGGCCTTTATTGGATTTTTAGTTTCGCTACCTTCATTTAAATTAAAGGGCGATTACTTAGCGATTGTCACACTAGGTATGGCAGAAATTATTCGCGTTGTTATTTTAAATTGGAACCATGTTGGGGGCCCTCGGGGCTACAACGCAATCATTAAATTCCCAGATTTTTTACTGATGTATTTCTTTGCACTATCCGTATTGATCGTCACATTTTGCGTTTTTTACCGCTTGAAAAAATCATGGTTCGGCAGAAATTTATGGGCCTTAAACGAAGATGATATTGCCGCCGAAGTCATGGGTTTAAATTTAGCCGCCACTAAACGCCATGCATTTATCATTTCTAGTTTTTTTGCCGGCCTTGGCGGAGGCGTTTATTCTCATCATTTAGGATATATCAGTCCGAATTCTTTTGGTTTTTTAATTTCGGTGCAGATTTTAATTATGGCCGTGTTAGGCGGATTAGGTTCCATGTCGGGATCGGTGATTGCCGCACTTATTTTAACCGTGCTGCCAGAAGCACTTCGCAGTTTGCCGGCGGGATCCGTCGACTTAAGAATGATTGTTTATCCTGTTATTTTGATAGCGATGATGATCCTAAGGCCCCAGGGATTGTTAGGTCGGCTAGAGCTGATTGAATTTTTAAAACAAAAAAAGTGGTTGAAGTCATGAGCTTGTTAATTGATGTTCAAAATTTATCAATTCAGTTTGGTGGCTTAAAAGCAGTGGATCAGGTTTCTTTTTCAATTCAAGAAAATGAAATATTTGGTTTAATCGGCCCCAATGGTGCCGGTAAGACAACAGTTTTCAATATGCTGTCAGGATTTTATCAGGCCGATCACGGGCAAATTGTTTTTCAAAACCAGAACATCACGCCGTTGAAGCCGCATGAAGTCAATAAAATTGGAATTGCGCGCACTTTTCAAAATATTCGACTTTTTAAAGGCTTATCTGTTCTTGAGAATGTCATCGTGGCCTTACAGCAAAAAGAAAAACACACTTGGATCGATAGCCTGATTCATACTTCTCACTTTAAGCAAACAGAAAAAATCCTGATCGATCATTCGATGGAATTGCTGAAGATTTTTAATTTAGATCGCTTTGCGAATGAATTTGCGGATTCACTTCCCTACGGTGATCAAAGAAAATTGGAAATTGTTCGTGCTCTGGCAACAAAACCTAAATTGTTGATGTTAGATGAACCCGCGGCCGGTATGAATCATTCTGAAAAAGCCGCACTGAACGAACTGATCCATTTCATTAAAAATAAATTTCAGCTAACTGTTCTTTTGATCGAACACGATATGAAAGTGGTCATGGGAATTTGCGACCGCATCGCCGTTCTACACCGAGGGCGAAAAATCGCCGAAGGAATACCGGCAGAAATCAAATCATCGCCCGAGGTGATCGAGGCTTATCTAGGAAAAAAACCAACATGAGCTCAAAAATTGAAGTTAAAAATTTAACTGTCAGTTACGGACTTATCAAGGCGGTTCGCTCGATATCTTTCGAATTTACGGCGGGCGCGATCACCTGTTTGATCGGATCGAATGGTGCCGGAAAATCAACGACGCTGAAGGCTCTGTCGGGGCTGTTGCCTTACCAGGGTGATATTCTTTTTAATTCCGAAAATTTATTAAATTTGCCGGCCTCGGCACGACTGCAAATGGGACTGGCCCTTTGTCCGGAGGGACGAGGTGTCTTTCCTAACTTAACGGTTTCTGAAAATTTACACCTTGGGGCCTATCACAATAAATCCGCGGCGAAACGAAACGAATTAATTAGCGAACAATATAAAATGTTTCCTCGCCTGGCAGAGCGTGACAGCCAGTTGGCTGGAACTCTTTCGGGTGGTGAACAGCAGATGCTAGCGATCGCTCGAGCCCTGATGTCAGAGCCAAAAATGCTTCTGCTGGATGAGCCTTCCCTAGGTTTAGCCCCCACAATTATTGAACAAATCTTTCAAAAGTTTGAAGACTTAAAAAATAAGGGCTTAGGAATTTTACTGATAGAACAAAACGCCGCTTTGGCTTTAGAAGTCTCGTCTTCGGCTTACGTTATTGAAACTGGTGAGATTATTTTTTCGGGATCAGGTCCAGCACTTTTAAACGATCCCCGCGTTCAAGATTC
>JAYTHR010000385.1:0-1046 GCA_043732425.1 Bdellovibrionales bacterium | reverse complement strand
CAGGCTCTGCAGGAAGCTCAGCTTCTGGCGGCGAAACACGAATTATTTCTCCGACGAAGGCTGGAAAAACCGGCGTTCTTAATTCGAATCAAAAATCTAAGTTTGCAAAGGCCGGCGCTGAGGATATTACCTCTGAAAATTTTCCGGAGACGATCGAATCGTTCGATTTCCCAAACGTGGATATTACCGATATTATTAAGGCCATCAGTGAGTTAACGGGAAAGAATTTTATTATCGATTCCACCGTTCGTGGAAAAATCACGATCGTTGCCCCGAGTAAAATTACGGTCGCCGAAGCTTACAAAGCTTTCTTATCGGCGTTAGCTATTAATGGTTTCACCATTGTTCCGAGTGGTGGGTTTTTAAAAATCAGAAACGCGCGGGCTGCGCAGCGTGATAATATTGATACGTATTCTGGAACTTATTATCCTAATACCGATCAGATGATTACGAAGATTATTCACCTGAAGCACATTTCGGCCGAAACAGTGCAGCAGCAGTTACGACTTTTGACTTCAAGCTACGGAGAAATGTCTCCGTTTTCGTCGACGAACTCATTAATTATTTCAGACTTCGGCGCAAACATCGACCGCGTGATGAAAATTTTAAATCAGCTCGACGTTCCTGGTTTTGAAGAGCAATTAGAAGTTATCGGCGTGAAATACGCCAAATCAAAAGACATTGCGGACCTGATCGATAAAGTCATTAACAAGGGCGAAAAAAAATCCAGCACGGCCGGAGGTTTCTCGTCAGGCGTTCCCCGTTTTTCTTCAGGAACGACTCGTAGTGGTTCCAGCAGTCAGCAAGGTGCTAGTTATTTTATGGTCTTCCCGGAAGACCGTACAAACTCGCTGATCGTAATTGGAAATCGCGCCGGAATTAACCGCGTGAAAAAGCTGATCGCACAGTTGGATTTTAAAGTAAAAGCCGAAGACCAAGGCGGCGTTTACGTTTACTACGTGAAAAACGGAGAAGCGGAAAAAATCGCGCAGACGCTTCAAGAAGTAGCTAAGGATTCAGGTCCGAAAGCCCAAGCCCCCAGCGGC
>JAYTHR010000384.1:0-3824 GCA_043732425.1 Bdellovibrionales bacterium | reverse complement strand
AATGAGTTATCGCATTTAAAGTTTGCGTTAGCACGTCGCTAACCGTTTTGTCTGGCGCCGCTATCTTGAAGCTGGCATTTGAAAAGTTAGTGTTCATTTTCAAATTGTAATTCTTGAAGCCAACGGTGTTTCCGTTACTGGTAAAGCTTGCCGCGGCTTGTGCGATCGAGATTTCGCCGTCTTTGGATTTTAACAGCTCAAGATTTGCTATCGGGTACGAACCCACATTGAAATTAAATGTAACTTCGGGTTCTTCTTTCAAATTATTTAAATCAGCGAAAATTTTTATTCCAGAGACATTCATTTTCTTGAAATCGCCGGTCAAATTGAATGTGGTTGTTTTTTCAATTTGCTGCTGGTTGGACGTGATGTTTTCTATAAGTCCTGAAAAATCTCCGTAATCTGCAATGGCATTGGACTTAGAGCTAATATTTACTTTTTGAATCCAGAATAATGGGTAGCCCGATTTGATCGGGAATTCATAAGTAATCCCTTTCGATCGTGGATGAGGCTGTATAGTTTCGTCTTGTTCTTTTTTGACATTGGCTTTCGAATTTAACGGATCTTTCTTGCCATCGATCGTGTTAGCTACCATCTTCGAATATTTTGGAGGCAGGTATTTCTCCGCTAAAACCTTGTAATGATCTAACTTGGCCATCATGGGGGCTAAGTAACTGAGAAATAATGATTTTGCAAAACTTGCGGCATCAATTTTTGGAATTTTAAATTTTGTCTTCAAAGTGTCGATATCTTTTTTGACTTGCGCATCGACAGCTTTGTAGTCTTGATCCAAGCCTTTTAAATCGGTGTCTAATTGCGACTTAATGTCTTGAACCTGTTTATTTTTCGAATCAACATCTTTAAATAAAGCGTCGAACTGTTTCACCGAGGAATCAAGCTCTTGCGGAGTTTTAAAGTCTTTGTATTTGATGGCCTCGAAGCGGGTTTTAAAACTTTGTAATTCAGAACCGCTCGGAAGAGATTTAATTTTTATGTCCCATTCTGATTTTTTAGTGGCCCATTTTTGATTGAGATCTTGAAGCATTTTTTTAGAGGCCAGCTGCGATTCTAAGTTTTTTATCTGGTCATCCATTTTGCCAGTTTTTAAAAATGTCGAAACGTCGCCTAAAACATTACTTTGATTATCCTTTTCTAACTTACTTAAGGCCTTGTCTTCTAACTGTTTTGTGAAGCTAGGTTTTCCTGAATCGGGCTCGATCGGAGCAACACGGCCCACATTCGAACGCTTAGACATAAACTGAATGCCCTCAATCGCAATTTCATCCACCACAAATTTAAGGCGCAGCAAGGCATCCCATTTTACGCTAAAGCGGATACTGCTGAGCTCGACAGAATTCAGTTCGGGCTTCACCGCACTGGTCACTTCAACTTTTTTTAATTCAACATGGCCTTGCAGAAATGAGGATTTGAAGTCTTCGATATTTAGCTCGGTGCCTAAGGCTTTATATCCTGCCCATTCGATCGCTTTTTTCATGTGCAGATCGAAAAAGAAATAAAAGTAGCCGACCATCAGTAGAACGACGATGCAAAAAGGAATAATGGCGTTCCAACGAATGGGGCCTAAAGGTTTTTTAATTTTTTCAACTTTTAAAGTGATTTGAGATTCAGACATTAGTGGGCTCCGTACAAGTCATTGTATTTTTCGTAGTATCCGTAAAATTTAGTAGCTTTAAAAGCTTTCCAGGCCTTTGTTCTTTCGACTTTTTCAACGACCGTCGTACGGTATTTGTAGATTAATTTGCGAAAGACGAAAAATAGAATGGGGCATAACAGAAGTGAAATTAGAAATGAGCCCATAACAATCGAATTATTGAACCGAGTCATTGGCACAAAAGGCATATTGAACATCGTGAGCCATGTTGATCGCAGTGCAGGTTCTTCCAAAGCCCAACGACCTAACACATCGGCGACGGGATCCAGTAGAAACGCGATAAACTTGAAGAAAAATGCCGACAGAAATGCAGCGCCCAGCTGAACTCTAAAAATAAACACAATGAACAGGACGAGTAATGTTTGCAAAGAGATAAAGGGTGCAAAGCCAAGAAAAACTCCGAAAGCTAATCCCGAAGCTATTTGGTTTTGGCCAGTATCTGAGTGTAGCAGTTGGATAAGGCTTATTATTTGTTTGATCAGTGCTGTCATAAATCTCCGCTCTTAGAATTATATAAAGACGTTTGCATTAGTTAGCCCTAAATTTATTTTGAAAAAAGGGTTTAGCTGAAAAAATAATTCCGCCAATGAGGGCGAAAAAAAGGTTAAAAATTTGAAACACACTAATGGCCGTTACGGCGGCTTGGCCAAGTTCGGGGTTAAGGGTGGAAAATAGAAAGTAAACCGCGGCTTGACCGACCCCAATTCCAGCAGGGGTTATTGGAATGGCTGAGGCCAAGAAGCCAAAACAAGACAGCGAGAAAAAAACAAAAAAAGTGGGCGGTGTAACATTGAGAGCTTTAACCACCTCGAGCATGAATAAAATAGAAAAGCTCTGCATTCCTAAACTGAGAAGAAGAACCTGAAGACTTAACTGAGGTTTTCGAACGCACATGAAGGTGAGATTAAATGAGCTTAATAGTTTATTTAAAGTAGATAATATTTTATTTTTCTGAATAATTATTTTTCCGGAAACAAATTGCGTAATCCATGGCCCTGTTATCAGGCCTATCGTCATTACAAATAAAAGTACTAAGCTAAAACTAAAATATTGAAATATCTGATTTGTGTTTTCCTGTAAATAATCAACGTAAAGGAACAGGGCTGAAAAAAATACCATCGCATAAAGTCCTAAAAGACGATCTGCAAATACGGTGGAAAGAGCCTCTTTTTTACTGATTGAATTTTCTTTGGAAAGCTCGAAAGCTTTTACTAAATCTCCGCTGACGCCTCCGGGGATAAAGAAAGAAAAAAAATGTCCAACGAGGGTCAAGGCGAGCGACGTTTTTAAAGTTATTTTTGAAAGAAGATTAACAATTGTTTTCCAGCGGGTGGCCGCTAGTCCAAAGTTCGTGACCATTAAGACGAAACCTAATAGTAAAACTTTTGGTTGGGATAAAATAAATTTGATTTGATCAAGCTGAAATGGTCCTTTTTTCACCAAGATGATAAGTAAAATAATAGCAATCAGGGGCCTTGCGATAGTTTTAAGAATAGAGTGCTTTTCCGCAGTCGCCATCACCGCATCATGGCTTGAGTCTGGATCAGAGAATAGAAAAAACGATGACTTTTTGAGTCAACTCGAATGTCTTTTAAAGACTGTGAGTTTTAAAAATATTTTGTAAATTTTTAAGCACTTTTTCTAAGTCTTTGAGTGGCAGTGAAGTCGGTCCGTCGCAAAGAGCTTTTTCCGGATTCGGGTGCGTCTCGAGAAAGATTCCGTCGACTCCGATCCCCATGGCAGCTCGGCCAAGCGGCCACACCATTTCACCGCGTCCACCGCTGGAATCCCCGGTGGCTCCGGGTAATTGAGTTGAATGTGTGCAATCCATAATAACGGGGAAACCTAAATTACGCATTTCAATCAAACCTGTCATATCGTTAATTAATCGATTGTAACCGAAGGTTGTTCCGCGCTCGCAAAGAAGAAGTTTATCGTTACCGGCCTGCACCGCTTTTTGCGCAATCGATTTCATATCCCAAGGCGCTAAGAATTGGCCTTTTTTGATATGAATGACCCGGCCTGTTTTAGCCGCGGCCACGAGTAAATCTGTTTGGCGCGATAAAAAAGCGGGGATCTGAATAACTTCAGCGTATTTTGCGGTTTCTTCAACTTGAATTGTTTCGTGAACATCGGTTAGAAACGCGCAGCC
>JAYTHR010000383.1:0-3828 GCA_043732425.1 Bdellovibrionales bacterium | reverse complement strand
GAATCTTTAAGAATTCAGCCTCGGTCAAATTTTCTGTTGCATGGGCTGCAACTAATTCTTTCCACGCGGTTAACACCGGGCGTGTTGATTCCCACTTTAAAGCCTCATCACTTTCCGGGTAAATTTCATATTTACCATCATCTAAGGGTGTATAAAAAGTGATGGCATCTGATAGAATTTCTAAATATGACTTAAATGTTTCCACCGATTGAATTTGCCAACCAGAATCCGTGGGTAAATTTAGGCCTGCTTGATCCAAGTAAGGCTTGATTTGATTCCATATTTCGTCTGCAGGTAACGCCCGTAAATGTTGGGCGTTCATCCATTTTAATTTAACCCGATCAAAAATGGCTCCGGCCGGATTTAATCTTTCAATCGTGAAAGCCGAAATCATTTCTTGTAAACTTAATATTTCTTTTTCTTCAGGATGAGACCACCCTAGCAGAGCCATAAAGTTATTCATCGCCGACGGCAAATAACCATCTAAACGAAATTGATCGCACGAAACGGCCCCTTTTCGCTTCGATAATTTCTGGCGGTCATCATCTAAAACCAAAGACATATGACCAAACTGCGGAACTGGCCACTTCATGGCTTCGTAAATCATCAATTGCCGTAATGTATTCGGCAAATGTTCTTCGGCACGCAACACGTGAGAGATTTTCATCAAGTGATCGTCAACAACGCAGCAGAAATTATAAACAGGCATTCCGTCCGAGCGCAGTAATACAAAATCTCCGACCATATCTGAAGGGAATCGAACTTCGCCGCGAATTAAATCGGGAAGTAAGTAGTCCTTCTGAAGCTCTTTGGTTTTAAAGCGCACGACTGCTTTTTCGCCAGCCGCCATTTTTTGTAAAGCCATTTTGGGGTCCATGCTTTCGTACGGTGACTGCACGTGCGTGAATAAACCCTGCGCTTTTAGCTTTTCCCGCGCGGCATCTAAGTCTTCATCGGTCATAAAGCAGTAATAGGCTTTGCCAGCTGCCAGCAGCTCGTCCGCAACTTTTTTATATATTGGTAAGCGCTCGCTCTGTTTGTAGGGGCCATAATTTCCGACATCTTTCAATGTGACCGGATCAGGTCCTTCATCCCAATTAAGACCTAACCACCGTAAATCCTGAATCATCATCTTCAAAGATTCTTCGGTCGAACGGGCTTGATCGGTGTCTTCGATCCGTAAAATAAATTTTCCGTGATTATGTTTCGCGTACAGTAAATTGAATAAAGCCGAGCGGGCTCCGCCGACATGCAAGTAACCCGTTGGAGACGGAGCGAAGCGCACACGAACTTCTGAAAAACCGGAGGGAGTGACCACTGATGACATGAAAATATCCTTCGCTGTGAAAGCTGATATTTTCACTTCTATTCAAGAAAAAGTAAATTCTTATGCGGTCGGGTTATTATTGAACGCCAAAAATGGCTTTGATCTCATTGTCTGAATTGACGACATTATTTACTTCAGGCGCTAAGTTCAGCTCTTTTAAAAGTAAGTTCTTAGCCGTATCTAACATCTTCTTTTCGCCGAAACTAAGTTCTTTATCGACTTTTAAAACATACAGATCGCGTAGAACTTCAGCGATCTCAAAGACCGAACCTGTTTTTATTTTTTCCATATAGTCGCGGTAACGGCGATTCCATGTTTGAGTGTCGATTTTTACGTTTTTATCTTTTAAAATACCAACAACTTTTAAGGCTTCTTCTTTTGATATTAACGGTCGTAGTCCAACAGATTTAATATTAGCCGCAGGGATCATGATCTTCATGCCTGTTTCGATAATTAGAACAGAATAAAACTCGTGCTTCGTTCCTAAGATTTCTTTGTACTCAATAGAGCTTATTTTCCCGACACCGTGGCCAGGATAAACTGCGTGATCGCCGACTTTGAATTGAACCATCTTAAGCCCACCTTTTGGTAGATTTTTAAACCACCCAAGATATACCACTTTTGACACTCGCCATCAAATTTAAAAGCGGCTTTCATTTCTAAGACTGTAAAAGGTACATGAAAGACCAAAAAAAAGCCTAGTAGATTCGTTTTACAAATCCTACTAGGCTACTGAAATCACTAGCAAATACTCTTAAAACTATTGAACTGAAGCGACAAGAGCATAAGGCTGCTTGCCGTTAAGACCCATAGGGACATTGACCCCTTTTACTTTGATAATGATGTCTCCCGCAGTTACAGCTGACTGTAGAAATGCGTGGTTATTGATCTGATCATGCTGATGAAGCACTTGTCCATTGGGTAAAGTCACTTCCAGATCCAAATCATTTACTAATGCTTTGGCTGCGTTCGCAGAGCCCGGAGCATCTGTCCAGACTAAATTAACCATCAGTTTTCCACCAGTAGACACTTTAAATGTTGCAGTCGAAGTTTCATTTGTTCCGACTCCAACTTTCGCATCCACAATCATGGAGGATCCTGAAGTTCCTAATTTAACAACTGAAGCCATGTTAACTAAGCCATATCCTTCGTCGCTATTCGGTCGCAGAGTCAAAATTTCCTGACCCTGACTAGCTCCGCCTTGACCATACTGACCCGGAAACATTTCGGTTGCGGTGTGAAGTATGTAAGCTTTTAATAATGCCGCCGTTGGTTTTTCTAACTTCAACTTTTCAATTAAATACTGGCGTGTGACGGCAGCAGCTCCTGCTGCCAGGGGTGTTGCCATCGATGTTCCACCCGACCAAACATAATCTTTATTGTATTCACCCCATAAAACTTCAGCGGTTGGCTGATGGGAACGAACCGATAAAATATTTGTTCCCGGAGCCATGATATCTGGTTTAGTGCGACCGTCCGCTGTTGGTCCGCGCGAACTGAACATCGCGATACCGTGATCATTGTCAGACATTGTCGATAAAGTAATTGGTGGAACTGGCCAGTTCTCTGGAGACGATTTTAATTCTCCAATTTTTTTCTGGTTTCCACCGACCGCTAATAAATTTTCACTCGCGCCCACGGTCAAAGCATTTTTTGCTGTTGCAGGAATCCCTATCGAGTTCGGATCAATGCGTCCATCACGATCTTTATCCACACCACTGTTACCCGCAGCAAATAAAATTAACATGTCTTGTTTTTCAAACATCACTTGATCGACAGTTGCGGCCATTGTCTCATAGGCCCCCGGAGTCGCGGCACCTCCCCAAGAATTCGTATGCACACGCGCGCCATCTGCATAGGCCTGAGTAAACATTTTTCCTAAGTCCGAAGGCACTGATAAATTATTTAATATCGGCGACCACATTCCTTGCACGACGATCTGTGCCGAGTTAGCCCCACCCTTTAACTTTCCGCCAGAAGCCGTTCCACGACTTAAAACAGATCCCGCGACATGCGTTCCGTGACCCATCGGATCGGCCCATGTGCGACCGAAAAGTCCAACGGCGTATCCGGAACGAATGGCTCCGGTTAAATCAGGATGAATTGCGCTGGAATCCCCAGAATCAAGACCCGTGTCGGCCATCCCGACGATTTGATTTTGTCCGGTTAAACCCATATCCCAAGCGGCGTCGAACTTCATGACTTTCGTTCCCGTTTCAAAACCAGTGATGTCCGAGTAATCGCCAACGGCTGAAGCTTGTCCCCCACCATCATCCGCTGTGAAAACTTCGTGTAAAGGTTCAACCTGAACAAAGGGCTGAATATGTTCAATTCCAGCAAGTCCTGCGATCGCGATCAAGTTCGCGCGCGTGGCAGTGACGACTAAAGACTTTCCAGTTGTTTTTTGAACCAATATATTTTTAGAAATCGCCTTTATTTTGGTGGCCACCGATTGAAGTTCATTGGCTTCAAATAAAGAAACAATAAAAGTTTCTTGTGAT
>JAYTHR010000382.1:0-12185 GCA_043732425.1 Bdellovibrionales bacterium | reverse complement strand
ATTTTTCATGGATCGTGCTTTATATTAATGTCGGTGTCTTTATCGTGTCTCATTTTTTGTTTCAGTCCTGGCCCCAAAAAAACAATGATCAAGAATTTCTCAGTAAAAATTTTAATGCGTCTCTGAGTGAAATGTATTTACAGACATTAGATGAAACGGAAAAAAAACAATTCGTCAGCTTGCCGTTAGAAAAAGTAGCGATCGTGGCTATTCGCGATCAACGATTCTGGGCGCGAGCCTCTGACTTTCCTTTCAGGGGCGATTCTGTCCTCATTGAAGCTAATAAAACAGTGCTTCGAAAATTAAAACATGATTACCAGGATTCTGTTCAGTACCAGTTCGGATTAGGGGCCGAGCAAACGTCACCGTGGGCATGGATTACGTATCAATTCACACACTATTCCGCACTTCATTTGCTGAGTAATTTAGTTTTTTTATTCTTCGGAATTTTGTATCTGGAAAAACAAGTCACCACGGACTGGATAGCCACGGTTTACATTCTGGGCGGAATTAGCGGTGGAATTAGCTTTCTACTTTGCAACCAGGACGCAGATCTTTCGGTGATCGGAGCCAGTGGATCCGTGTGCGCCCTTCTTAGTTTTTTAATGGTGATTAAGAAAAATGAAATGATGCCTTGGACTTATTTCTTCGCACCCATTCCAAATGGTTACGGAGAAATTTTTCTGCCGGCGTTTCTTATCTTCCCAGTTTATTTACTGTCTGATTTTACTTCGATGTTGTGGAATCCCTCAGGAATCGCAGCTTCGGTCGCGCACTCGGCCCATGTTGGCGGAACGCTCATGGGCCTGTGTTTAGGAATGATTTATTTATTATTAAACTTCTTCCGGAGCAAAGCCCCGGCGCATCGTATTTTCAGTAATCACGATGGGCTCAACAAATTGCTTTAAGTAATCAGGACCGCCCGTTTTTGAACCAATGCCTGACATTTTGTAACCACCAAAAGGGTGCCGATCCACCATCGCACCGGTGATGCCGCGATTGATATACATATTACCGACTTCTAATTCATTTTTTATCTTCTGAATATTTGCCGGAGATCTTGAAAACACACCGCCGGTTAAGGCGTACTCTGTCGCGTTTGCGAATTGAATCGCTTCATCTAAATTTTTTGCTTTGATTATCGCGATCACGGGACCAAAAAATTCATTCTGAGCCACGTAGTCATCAAACTTCACATCGCCAAAGATCGTCGCCGGAACGTAGTAACCTCCGCTAGGGGCATTTCCATGGAAAACGACCTGATGTTTTTGCGAGTAGTATTCGATAACTTTCAGCAGGCGCTGTTGGGCCTCTTCGTCAACGACTGGGCCAAAGTAAGCTTTAGGGTTTTCTGCAGATAAGATTTCGATCGACTGGGCGGCTTCTTTCAGGCGTTGAACAAATTTATCGTAAACTTCAGCTAACACAATTACGCGGGAAGCTGCAGAACATTTTTGTCCAGAAAAGCCAAAAGCCGAATACATCACGCCATCGACCGCTTTATCTAAATCGGCATCGTTATCAATAATGACGGCATTTTTACCACCCATTTCGATAATGCATCTTTTCACGTGCTGCTGTCCGGGTTGCACTACGGCCGCGTTTTTTGCGATTAATAATCCGACGGTTTTAGAACCTGTAAAGGCAATCGTCGTTGTCAAAGCGTGCTTGACTAAATAGTCACCGACGTCTTCCCCGTAGCCCGGTAAAAACTGAACTACGTTTTTAGGAAGGCCCGCTTGAATGAACAAGTTCATTAATCCTTGCGCCACCATGGAGCTTTGCTCGGCCGGTTTCATTATGACGGTATTTCCCGTAACCACTGCGGCCGCCACTTGACCCGCAAGAATAGCTAGCGGAAAGTTCCACGGAGATATGACCGTCACCACGCCGCGCGGTTTATAAATGTACTGACTGATTTCACCCGGAGCATGACCAACACGCAGGGGCTTTGCGAGTTCGCGCATGTGATTGGCGTAGTAGCGTAGAAAATCTATTGCTTCGGCAACATCTCCATCAGCTTCGGCCCAAGGTTTACCGACTTCTAAAATTTGTTCCGCCATCAGTTCATATTTTTTCTGAACCATTAAATCAGCGACTTTATCAATATAGCCCGCACGATCGGACGCACTGACTTTACGCCACGAAGAAAAAGCGCCGTGAGCCGACTGGATTGCTTTTTCGGCCATTGCCGTCGTTGCCATTTGCACGTTGGCGACAATTTCAGAACTTTGCGACGGGTTGGGTCGCTGATAAATCACGGTCGACGTTTGCTTTTCGTGACCAACTAGCGGCTGGACTGTTTTAGGTAATTGAGATTTTAAAACCGTTAACGCACTTTGCGTTTTTTCGCGTACGGATTTTACCGCGAAATCAAGATAAGGTTCGTTGTGAAATAAATTTGGTTTTTTTATAAAATCAGCCTGAGTCGGAACTAATCCTTGAGCGGGATCTTTTAAAAGTTCTGCTGGTGTTTTTGATTCCGCAAATTTTCCGCGAAGCCAAGATTCATTGGACGTATTTTCTAAAAGCCGGCGCACCAGATAAGCCATGCCCGGAATCAGTTCTCCGACCGGCGCGTATTCGCGCACGCGGTAGCCCATGTCGGATAAAGTTTTTTTGATTGGCTCCGCCATGCCGTAAAGCATTTGAATTTCGTAGGCATTTTTAGCCAGCCCAAGTTTTTCGGCTTTGACGATGGCGGCAGCCAGCGTGCGCACGTTATGCGATGCTAAGGCAGTGCGTATGTAGCGATAGTTTTCTAATAGTAAAAAAGCGCAGCGCTCGTAGTTCGCGTCACTTTCGGCCTTTATGGTGTAAACGGGTGTCGCCCAGCCCCGTTGTGTCGCATCGATAGTTTCTGAATCCCAGTAAGCGCCTTTCACTAAACGAATGGTGAAAGGGGTTTCACGTTTTTTTGCAAATTCAATCAAAGCTTGAACATCTTCATACGAATCGCGCAAGTAGGCCTGAATCACGCAACCGAAAAAACGGTACGAACGAAATTGCGGTTCTTGAATTAATTCTTGAAACACTTCCACGGTCATATGTTTCACCGCATAGTGTTCCATATCTAAATTAATAAAAACGCCAAGATCCATACCTTTTTGGAAAATTGGGCGTAAGCGATCTTTGACTTTTTCTTTCGATTGCTCCCACGCTTTATCCGAAATTTGCGAATACAGCGCTGTCATTTTCACCGACACGTTGACTTTGGGAATGGCGCCATCAGCATCACGGTCTAAGAGCGCATTTTCATCCCAAGATTTCGCATCGTTGGCCAGCCACTCGATCAGATCGATGTAGCGGCGCTGGTAATCGAGCGCTTCTTTTTCAGATAAAGTGGCTTCACCTAAAATATCTACCGTGAAAGTTAAATTATTTTTTCGAGCTTTTTTTAATACCGTGATGGCCTCTTTTGCATCTTCACCGGTGATAAACATTTTCGCCATACCCATGACATTTTTTTTAATGGCTCCGGCCATTAAGCTGGGGGCTAATGATCCCAGTCCTAGCCCGACGTTAAAAACCGCGGGTAGTTCCGATTTGCCGCCTTCAGAAAAATATTCTTTTAAGTGCGTCGCCACATCGTCGCCGGAATTTAACGAAGGTAAGACATCGACGAAGCGAAACATGTTGGTTTTAAATTTTTCATTTTTCATGCTCCAGTCCATGATGGACCCGTACCAGAAATCTTTCGAGAAAAGGGACGCTTTCGACTGCGATTCCATTTTTTTTAAAATCTCTTCACCTTTAGAAATGATTTGAGTTTGCATTTCAGTTGAGGTTTGTGACATAGGCTCTCCTTAGAAATTGAGATTTTTGGTCGTACTTTGAAGTCATTAATTTCGAGCTGAAGTTTCGCTTAAATGATGTCCCAATGGCAAGTCAAAAGCAGCTGTTTTTCCGAGTGAAGCTGGGCTTCCAGAATATCTCCGGACTGCACCTGGCCCACGCCTTCGGGAGTCCCGGTTAAGACGACGTCTTGAGCGGTGACGGGGAAGTGAGTTTTTACAAAATCAAGCAACTCGGACGGGTTAAAAATCATATCCTTCACGTAACCATACTGAACGACCTGGCCATTTTTCTTTAAAGTCAGTGAAAGTAGATGTAAGTCTTTGATATCTAAAATAGAAATCCACGAGCCAATCGGACACGCTTCTTTAAAGGACTTTGCCAGAGTCCAAGGTTGTCCTGATTTTTTAGCAACTTCTTGAGTATCTCGGGCCGTTAAATCTAACGCCAAAGTGACATGAGAAAAGCTTAAGCTTTCATCAAGCAAAAAGGCGATTTCAAGTTCGTGATGAACATCCTTAGACCAAGCTGGCAGGTGAATTTTTGAAGTCGGATTTAAACAATTTCCAGATTTTAAAAAAAACAAAGGAGTCGTAGGAACAGCAGCTTTCATTTCTTTAGCGTGAGCCGCGTAATTTCTACCGACGCACCAAATATTCTGTGTTTGCGATTTCATCGGGGATCACCTTTTTTTAGGACCTGCCAAAGTCCATTTTCAAGTTTAAAATGAATATAATGTGCCGGAGCCCAGTGCGTGTATTCAAAAGTTATCAAATCTCGATCTGCAGGAATCAGGGCCATGGCTTCTTCAATCCAGTCATAATGAGTGCAAATAAAAACACAGCGATCCGAATCCATTCCGTTTTCTTGAGTTAAGCTCGTGCGGCTTAAGGACTCAATAAAATTCAAGACGCGATTTTTAAATTCTGTTCTTTGTTCTAAATTAGATCTCAGATCAAGCTCGATTTTCACTTCCAGGGGAAGATTAAAATTCTGGCTTAGGGCCTGAAGTGTTTGCCCCGTGCGAATCTTCGGGGAAACCCACAACGCCGAAGGTCGCGGTAATTTTTTTTGCCCGGCTAGTAAAGCTATTTTTTCAGCTTGTTTAAAGCCTTCCGGCGAAAGACTAGGATCATCGAAAGGAACCAAACCTTTTTGACCATGGCGAAAAAGAATAACATTCATGATCCTAACGTACCTAAAAAGTTGAGTCTCGGTTAGGGATTTGTTAGTTTAAGCACTATGGCAAAAATTTATCGCTTTGTAACAAATGATTTAACAATTCGTGCAACCAGTGTGGACGCGACCGAAGTTGTTGCAGAAATGCAAAAGCTTCATAATTCGTTTCCGCTAGCAACCATCGGAGTCGGTCGAGCCATGGTCGGCGCGTTGCTTTTAGCAAGCCAGCTGAAGGACAAACAGAAAATTGGATTATTATTTCGCGGTAACGGCGCTTTAAAAAGTATTTATGCCGAAGCCGATTTCGAAGGCCACGTGCGGGCTTACACACCGAACCCCCAGTACGAACCACCAACTTACGACGGCGGGTTGAAGCTAGCCGATGCCTTAGGACATGGAACGCTTTCGGTTTCCAGACATCAGCCTTTTCAAAAACAGCCCTTTCACGGAACCGTGCAATTAGTCACTTCAGAAATTGGGGATGATATTGCTCACTACCTTCATCAGTCTCATCAAATTCGTTCGATCGTGGCGTTAGGAATTTATCTGGATCAAAAAGGAAATGTCGTCAAAGCCGGTGGCATGATCATCGAAGTCATGCCCGGAGTCGAAGATCACATCGTTGATCTTTTAGAAAAAAATGCCCGAGAAAATCCAGCGAATGTTTCTAAAATATTAATGGAAGGTGGGAAGCCGATTGATTTGGTTCGCCCCTATCTGGAAGGCATGGAGTTTACAAATCTAGATCATCCGCACGAGGCTCAGTATTTTTGTCCGTGCACTAAAGACCGTGTGATTGCGGCTTTAGAAGTTTTAGGTGAAGCTGATTTGCAAGATATGATTGATAAAAAAGAACAACCCGAAATCACTTGTCAAATGTGCGGAAAGCCCTATCACTTCACTTCCGAAGAAGTGATTCAGATTCGTGAAGAGCTTCGCAAAAATTCAATGCACTAACTGAATTTAATTTTTTGAAAGGTATTTAGGATTCGGGGATGGATTTCGAATTCGCCTTAGCGGCCTTCGCCTTTCGAGATTTCAGTTCTCCTTGGCAGATCGCATTTTTTTCATCGTATTCATCCTGGCGTTTACTTAATAAAGTCTTGTAGCCTTTAAATCGAGTGATACGGTCGTGCAGAAATTCTTCACTGACACCCACCAATTTTTTTTCTTCATCTAAACCGATTTTAAATTCATCTTCTTTATCGGTGATGCGCTCTAAGGGCTCGGTCCACATTAATTTTCCATCGCCACCATTCGCGGGATCTGAAAGCTGCAGTTTGCATTCGCGAAGAACTCCGTACAGGCCTAAAGATCCATACTTACGATTACCGTACACATGATCTTCTAATTCGTAAACTTCGTACTGGATGCGGCGTAATTCTTCATTCATCTGCACTTTTTTTTGCACAACCATATTACCATCTTTTATTCCCAAGCTGGTATCCCCCGAAAGATTTTGCGTGCTATCCATTTTAGTTTCAATTTTTTCGGCTTTATTTTTATTTGTCGCGCAGGCTGAAAAAACAAGGGCCAAAATAAATCCGGTTAAGGTCGTGAAAATCGCTTTTTTTACTGCTGCTTTGGTTTTTAAGATCATAGATCCTCCGTCTGCCCAGTTGGTTTTGTTAAGCGGCAGAAAAATTAATTCTTTCAGTCAGCTTATCGGATTAATTTTTTAAAGGAATCGTAAAAAAAGCTGCGTTGTTTTTAAGAATCACTGGCGCATTTAACGCGCGCAGCTGGAGGCCGGGGTTTTTTGGCCCCTTCCAGCGAAGGAATTTTGTGATGGGATGGGTTTCGCTTTAGGTTACCACGAATGTGGTGAAGCGAAGATTTGTATTGCAATGATACATTAGCAAAGGCTTTGCCAATTTCAGTTGTTCAGTGATTTCAATAAGATATAAAGCTTAGTGCCAAAGTGGAACTTTTTGATTCTTAACTTCAGTGAAAAATGGGGCAAAACAGCACGGGAGCAAAGCTAATGGTTGGTATAAGCAAAATTTGAAGGTGAAATTTGACAGACCTGTTGGCGTGAATGGTCTTTGCGGCGAATCGATCTTAAAATGAAACGCTTAAAATGAATAGATTTCAGATGAGTTGGTCATTTTCTTGAAATGAATTCTGTTGATGCCTGAAACTAAAAACCGCTTAGGTTTCTTTATTTTATTAATGTCGACTTTGTGGATCACGGCCTGTTCGCCACAGAAGCAGGATGATTGCGGCTACGTTCAAAATATTTATGGCCAACGTATTTCTTGGAAATCGAAAGCACCCATTCCTATTTATATTCACAGTTCGGTTCCGGTCTCGTTAAAGCCAGCGATATACCGCGCAGCCGCAACGTGGGAAACGCAAGCAGGGCGGAAAGTATTTGAAATTTCTGACGATTCTTCGAAACTTAGCCCGACGCCCGCACGCGATCAAAAAAATGGTATTTACTTCCTGCCTGATTGGGAGTCAGATAGATCCTCAGAGCAAGGTCGAACATCTGTTTTTTGGGCGGGCGATGAGATTCAAGAAGCCGACATTAGAATCAATGCAGCTGACTTTAGTTTCTATGATAAAAATCCGAGCCTTCTTGTCGGATCTCTTCGACTTGCGAAATCTCAAAGTGGCAGTACGACCCCTGTTGACGGTTACAGCTTTGAAGCCCTGATGGTTCACGAACTGGGGCACTTTCTAGGATTGAAACATCGTGAAGACCCCGGAACGGTGATGGCCACGCATTTAGCAGCGTTCACGAACCGCACGCAGCTGGCAGACTCTGATCAAGGCGCTTTGAGTTGCGAATACAAGTAGTTGAGCATGCAACTGAGCATGCAGTTGAAAAAGTAGTGACGTAAGTAGTTAATGAGTGAAGACCGCAGAAAAAAAGGAAGGCCCCATGAAAAATATCAATTTAACGACGCAAGAATTAAATGAAAAAATGAACTCTGGTACGGACTCGGAAAATTGCTCGTTAGCGTGGGATGACATTGTGGTTTATAACGAAATGGCGGAACAGACCTCATTACGAATGAATCTTCTCGAGCAAATTAATAAACAAATGAATCAGTTGGAAGAGATGTCGGCCCGTCGACAGTTTTTAACTAAAGAATTAATGAATTATTTTTCGAAGTAAGTTTTTTTTAAAATCAGTTACGTTTCGTCCGGCTCTTGAATCGCCTCTAATTTTGGAATAGAAAATCGGACATAATCCCCAATGCGTTCACGCGTCATTCCTTCATGACTCACGGGACGGTCAAATTTAAATTCTTCACGAAATGTTTGAAAGTTGTTGGTGCTAATTTTTTTATTTCCTTCGTCGACCTGGTCGGCGTGCTTTCGTTGGCCCGAAATGACGGCCTTATTTTTTTGTACCGAAACCCGCAAATTATTTTGCTCGTGTTCGGGCGCGTAGGCTTCGATCACGTAAGTATTGCCGGTATCGCTAAGACGACTTCCGCGATCTTGAACTTTATAAAAACGATCTGTTTCTTTCGTTTCATAATTTTGGATAATGGGCTCTGTTTTCGCTTTACGATTATAGACGGTCTTCTGTTCATTATTATTCGACTGCGGATCTTGAGCTTCGGCGCGAATGTGATTTACCGCCGCTTCCGAGTGGCCATCCAACTCGCGGGATTTATCCGCGTAATAACTTTTAATCGACTGCAGATCGTCTTTTTGCTGGCTGGCCAATTCGCGTTTTTTTTGCAACTGTTCTTGCTGATTAGTGCGTAGCGCCGCTTGCTGGGCCTTTCGATTTTGGATAGATTCTGCCATGGCTTAAGTGTATCAAATCGAGATCATTTTCGAGATGAAATTACGACTTACGGTTTTAATTCTGGGCTTTGGCAATGGGGTTTAAAAAGGCTGGTGTTACCTCGACAGAGCCAGGTCTGGACGTAAGTCACAGTTTCGTCCGAAGGTAACGGATAGATCCCTTGGTACTGAACGGGATCTAGCGTGGATTGAATTTGCCGAGTTTGCTTTGTTTTTGTGTTTAAGAATTGCAATTTGAAGACGCGGTACTCTGCCAAAGCTGAAGCTGCATTCAGAAAAAAAACCAGAATTATAAAAAAAAGCCGAGTCTGCATCGTGCAAACCGATCGGCTTTTTCTGACAGTGACTTTAGGGACAGAGCTGATTTAGGATCGTACTTTTCAATTCTCATCTTGGCCCCTACCTTGAGAAAACCGAGCCTTTGTGATCTGTGCGGTTAAACGGTTAATGCGTTTTAAATATCAACTCCGCGCTGATAGATCGTCCAAGGTCCGCCGAGACACTTATGGCTTGGGCTTTGTACGTCGTCTGGGGCTGCAGACCAGAAAGTAGTATATCATTATTAAGTCGTAAGCTGTTATCTGCAGTCGTCGTCGTGACTTCACCCGTTGTTAGATTCGTTAATTGAATTTGTGATGTGGATAAAATATCCGTGTTCCATTGAAAGCTCATACTGGTCATCGTTGCTTCGCCCGCGCGAAAATTTGTAATGATTGGATTAGTTCCGGTCACGCACGGGTTGTAATCGGTTTTTGTTAAACTCACCATGAAGTTATCGGGAGTTAATATTTTCCATCCGCGACTTTGCAAATCCTTAAAGGCTTGCTGGGGCGCTGATTGATTGTCGGGATTAAAAAAAAGGCTGTTTCCATCCTGATTGCAAAGTGGATCTTCGCCGGCCGTTGACGATTTTCTCCAGATAAGAACGTTCGCAATGTGGTAGCGGGGCCCTTGATAATAAGTCATAGAAATAGGCTGCATCACATTTTTCCTCATCTTGATCGTGTGGGTCGCGCAACCCATCTTGGTTGGATGATCGCCATCGTTGTTAATTAAGACATCGTCGGCCTGGGAATCTTGAGATCCTGAGGTCAGAGTTAAGGTCGAACCGTCATCAGAAAGTAAAGCCAGTTCATAATCGCCAGAAGTCTCTTCCGCCCCTAAGATTAAATTTGTTTTCATGTTAAGACCAAAATATTCAATCAGCTTTTCACCGCTGTCGGTTTTTAAGAAAGTTCCGGAAGCGTTCGCAAAACCTTCGGTGAACATGCGGGTCGGAACATTAATATCGCTTAAGAAAATATTTTGGTCTGATTTTTTCGCAAACTGCACGAAGTCCGTGGATTTATGCATAACGGGCATCGCATCTGTTTTGTAAAATAATTCAGCCTTGATTCCTTTTTCATAGCTTGTTGATGAGGTTCCGCCGCCGGTTAAGGGATTACAAGATAATTTACTTGAAGGATAGGCATTCACATTCACGGCCAGCTGTGAAAATCCGGCCACTGAATTGGACTGTTGAACGGATTCAGTGAGGCCCGGAAGTTTAAGGCCACATGAGGAAAACAAGAGTGACGTCGCGCTTAAAAAACTGATTGTGCCTGCGGTGCTTAAGTTTTTTAGAGTCATCATGATTTAATATCCTTTGGTTGTTTTCTGTTTCCAGTTTGAAAGAAATGGGACGGGATAGCGAATTTTTATTTTCAAGTTTCAAAATAGTATTCCAAAAAATTGACGAAAAGAATCAACTTAGGTGGCGTCCTACGAATGTTAGATTTAATGTAAAAAAGATCGACGAATTAGTGAGTTTGTTTTTGGTGCGAGCGAATATTGTTCTCGATAATATAGAAGTAAGCGCGGACGATGCGTTGCTTTGAATGTTCATCCAGCGAACTAATGTAGTCCTGCTTTTGCGTCAGAGTTTTCAGTTGTAACAAATGAAGTACTTCTTCTTGAACTTTTTTTAAATTCTCGGGATTAAAAAATTCATCCTCATCGTACGGGATTTTAAAAACGTCGGAGATAAGATCATTATCAAAAAGAACGTGAATTCCCTGCTCTGACTGATTCAGAATTTTCTGCAAACTTTGGATCTGCGATGGATCTAAATACACTTCGACTTTAGACAACGTCACCTCATGAATAGCGTAGCGATCTCAGTGCATTTTGCAATTATCTTAATATTTGACTATTTTTGTCATAATGAAGTTGCAACATTTTTCTAAACAATTAGAATATGAAATAAGCATTGGAGCCTTGCCGTGAATAAAGTTGCTAGCAAATTGAACAAAAAGAAAAAAACTAAAAAAAATAAGCAAATTACAATCAAAATGCGAAAGCAGCCTCCACCACGCCGAAAAGCGCAGATTCATAAAGCCACCAAAAAAATGCAGCAAAAAGAACTGATCATTATCGATGAAAAGCAAGGGCTGATCTTTGAAAATGAAAAGACAATGTTCGGTTATTTCTCGGTGGCGATTAAAGATTACGAAACAAAGTACCGCGAGTTTTACGATGAATCGAAAGATTTTTCCGCGTCCGAGCAGAACGAACTTGAGTATTTGCTGGAAGACACTTTGGATGATCCCGATGAAATTTGGGTGGACGAAAGTTCTTACGAAGATTTAAAAGTTCATACTTTTATAAAAACGGTCGAGACTGTTCAGCACACATTTTATTATGTCGCTGTGGTTTATATTAATACCGAACAAAATTATCCCACTTTCGTTTTTATGCATTTCCCAACCAAAGACTTGATGATGTTAGAATCTTTCCGTGAAAATGAAATTGTCTTTCACCGCAAGCTGGAAGCCATTGAATTTGCCGCTATCGATGGAGATTCGTTATTAGAGGGAGATTACTTAGCGATTGGTTTACTGGAAGCAATGCTTAAAATTCGTGGAGAAAAAGATATTCCTGCAGGAAAGTTTCAAGACTATGCCGAGCACCGCGAATCAACGATAGATTCCCCGGATGAAATCTGGCGCAAAGTCGATTCCACCGGACACGTGCTTGTCACGTTCGTCAAAGAATTCCCAGACCAGGGTATCGAAGATTTACATTACATCGTCGTCACGGAAGAAGATTCGGAATCGCAGGTCAATACTTTATTATTTTCTTTCCCAACCAACGACACAACACTGGTCGACCGCTACCGCCTCGGAGAAAACCTAGAAGCAGAAGAAGTCTCAACAGAATCCAGCCACTAGATTACTTGGTCCTAGCTTAATTTTTTTACTTCAGTGAGACGCAAAAAAAGAATTGAAAGAAATTGCCAGTGACTTTGGCTGGAAAATTCACCCCACACCAGCTGCTCTTAATTCCTGAAGCTGCACTTGGGATACCCCCCGAAGCCGAGTCTTCGAGTAAGCCAGAACACCAAGCGCTTCGGCTTCGTTCAGTAAGATATAATCCCGCACGATACGATAAGCCTTATAACCTTT
>JAYTHR010000381.1:0-1054 GCA_043732425.1 Bdellovibrionales bacterium | reverse complement strand
CGATCACGTGGTCCGTTGTTTTAACCACATCTAAATTATGCTCGATCACTAGGACCGTATTGCCTTGATCTGTTAATTCATGTAACAGTTCAACCAGTTTTCGAATATCATCAAAATGTAATCCGGTCGTGGGCTCGTCTAAAATATACATCGTTTTTCCAGTGCCGCGTTTCGAAAGTTCTTTTGAAAGTTTCACGCGCTGGGCTTCCCCACCAGATAAAGTCGTCGATGATTGTCCTAAAGTCATGTAATCAAGACCCACCTTATTTAAAGTTTCTAGCTTACGAAAAATATTGGCGTGATTTTTAAAAAACTCAACCGCTTCCGCTACGTTCATTTCGAGAACATCCGCGATACTTTTTTCTTTGTATTTAATCGCTAATGTTTCTCGGTTGTATCTGCGTCCACCACACGTATCACAGGTCACAAAAACATCGGACAGAAAGTGCATTTCCATACGGATCTGCCCATGACCCAAACACGTTTCGCACCGACCGCCCTTAACATTAAAACTGAAGCGTCCGGGCTCAAAACCGCGAAGTTTTGCATCGGGCAAAGAGGCATATAAATCACGAATCAAGGGTAACAATCCAACGTACGTGGCCGGCGTTGATCGCGGAGTGCGGCCGATCGGACGCTGAGAAATATCAATCACTTTGTCGATATGTTCAATTCCTTCTATCTTTTTAAAAGGGGCTGGCTGCGCTAGGGAATTATAAAATTCTTTGGCTAAGATTTTATAAAGCGTGTCGATGACTAACGTGCTTTTCCCACTTCCCGAGACTCCGGTAATTGCGGTGAGTGTGCCCAGCGGAATTTTCAAGTCGACATTTTTTAAATTATTCCCCGTGGCTCCGGAAAGAGTTAAAAATTTTCCAGACCCCACACGCCGTTTCTTAGGAACGGGAATAAATTTTTGTCCGGACAAATACTGACCCGTTAGGGAATCTGGATTATTCGCCAATTCATCAGCTGTTCCCATGGCCATAATCGCGCCACCTAACTTCCCCGCACGCGGTCCAAGATCCACCACAAAATCAGCGTAGCGCATGGT
>JAYTHR010000380.1:0-3849 GCA_043732425.1 Bdellovibrionales bacterium | reverse complement strand
TAAAAAGGGATTTGTTCAGGGTAATTTTGATCAGTCCCTTTTATTTTTGCCCGAAAATGAATTTGAAAAAGCCGTGTCTGAGTACCTGAAGCCTTTTTTACAGTTAGATGAGTCTGCTCGCGCCGGTTGGGTCAGCGGATTAGGACATGGTGTTTTACCAAAAACACCCGAACGTAATGTAAGACGATTTGTTGAACTCATTCGAAAAGCTTTTTAATTTTCCGGAGGCGCTATGTCTTTGTCTTTTCAAGATCTTTTAAAAAAATACGACGTTCAAGTTCCGCGGTACACGAGTTATCCGACAGTTCCCTCATGGACCGAGACGCCCGAAACAGCGGCCTGGTATCAAGAAATCAGCGCTACTTTAGCTCAGGAAAATACGTCGTGGGCCTTATACCTGCATCTGCCATTCTGTGAAAATCTTTGTACGTTTTGTGGGTGTAATACCATCATTACCAAAAATCATAGCCAGGAAGAAAGTTATATCCAGCTTCTGTTAAAGGAATTGGATCTTTATATTCAGAATGCCCCTGAAATCGTGAATCGACCGCTCAGACAAATTCACCTGGGCGGCGGAACTCCAACATTTTTTTCGGTGGCAAACTTACGTGGACTTGTCGATGGTATTTTTTCTCGGGTTCAAAAGACGACTCAGAATTTTGAAGCCTCAATCGAGATTGATCCGCGCCGCACGAACCACGAACAATTAAAAGCTTTACGCGATGTGGGCTTTGACCGAGTCAGTTTGGGGGTCCAAGACTTCAATGAAAAAGTGCAAGCCCTGATCAATCGGAAACAGCCATACGACATCACGGCCGATATCACGACAAAGGCTAGGAGCTTGGGCTACCACTCAGTGAATTTTGATTTGATCTATGGATTACCCCAGCAAGATTTGGAATCTATGCGACTGACCGTGCAGAAGACGTTAACCTTAAGGCCCGATCGGATCGCATTATATTCTTTAGCTTTAGTTCCGTGGATCAAACCGGCCCAACGTATTTTTCAGGATAGTGATTTACCGACGCCGGATAAAAAAAGGGAGTTGTACGAAGAGGGTCGAAAACTTTTTTTAGCTGCCGGCTACGCCGAAATCGGGATGGATCACTTTGCATTACCGACAGATTCCTTGGTGCTTTCGCAGCAAAAAGGAAAACTGCACAGAAATTTCATGGGCTACACGGATATTCGAACCGATTTACTTTTGGGTTTAGGTGTCAGTTCGATTTCTGAATCACGAAAAATGTTTCATCAAAACGAAAAATTACTTCCGAAATATACCGAAGTGCTGACTAAAAATAAAGTGCCGACATTACGCGGTCATATCTTGGATGAGACTGATTTAATTGTGCGCGAAAGAATATTGAAGATTATGACTCAATTTCAAATTGAAGCTGCGACCAACGATCAAGCTTTAGCCTGGCGACAAAATTTACAAGGTCTTGAAGCGGACGGACTTGTGCAGTGGGACCAGCGACTCATGCGCGTGACGGCAGCAGGAAGACCATTCGTACGTAACATTTGCTCTTACTTTGATGAACACTTACAAAAAAACAAAGCGCAGCTGGCTGAAGATAAAAAGCTATTTTCGAAATCGATATGAAAAAAGTGCGAATCATCGGGGCCGGATTTTCGGGTTTAAGTTTGGCTCTTGAACTTACGAAACTAGGTGTGGCCGTTGAAATAACTGAGGCCTCAGACCGTGCGGGTGGCTTTATCACGAGTCCTAAGACGTCCCACGGAATTTATGAAACTGCGGCGAATGGTTTTTTATCGAATCAACGCGTTGAAGACTTTGTACAAGAATTAAATCTTACTGCATTACGGCCAAAGCGTGCGGCCAAAAAACGTTATTTTTTTCGGGGCTATCCTCAGCGCTGGCCCTTAAAATTTTTTGAAACAATCTCGATGCTGATGTATTTTTTAAGCGCTTTTTTTCGAAGGGCCCTGAAACCACGATATCAAGAGACAATTTATCAGTGGGGCCAACGGAATCTGGGACCCGCCGCTACGAAGTTTATTCTTGAACCCGCTCTTCAAGGAATTTACGCCGGTGATTCGAAGGTGCTTAGTGCCGAATTAATTTTTAATCCCCAGAAAGCGGCCGGGCGAAATCAGGGCCTGCTTTCATTCGAAGGCGGCATGGGGGAAATGATTGACCGCATGGTGCAGATTCTGAACTCTCGTGGCGTGAAATTTCATTTTTCAAAGCCGTTTGATCCTGCCGAAGCCAAAGCGCCACCCACAGTTATCTGCACGCCAGCGATCGAGGCCTCGTCTATTCTTCAACGATGGCCGCAGATACCAGGAGCGGATTTCAACGGCGAAATTTTGCGAAAAATTGAAATGCGCCCTTTGACGACGGTGACTAGTTATTTTTCTAAGGCTCCCGCTCGTTATTCTGGATTTGGAATTTTATTTCCTAAAAGTGAAAATCGTTGGGCCTTGGGAGTTTTACAGAATTCAAATATTTTCGCACGAAAGGCATCCGCTTTCAGCGAAACTTGGATACTTCCCGGTGTCGATGAAACCGATGACCAGATCAAAGCAAAGTTACAAGCAGAGCGGAATCTTATCTACGGTGAATCCGCAGAGCCTTTAGAAATTAAAGTGACGCGGTGGTCGCGAGCGTTGCCTCATTACACTGTGGAACATAAGATTTTAATCGATCAGTTAATTCCGATGAAGCAAGTCTGGCTTCACGGAAATTACTTAGGTCGTATTGGTCTCAGTAAAATTCTTGCGCGCAGCCAAAGCTTAGCGCAGGAGATTCATTTAACACTTCTGAACTCAAAGGAAAATAGCTGATGGAAAAAACGGGTGTTTTACTAAATAATATTGGCAGCCCCAATTCAGCTGAACGGCGGGATGTAAAGAAGTTTTTAGCTCAGTTTTTAATGGATGAAGATGTGATTAGTCTTCCGTGGTTCTTTCGCTTCATTCTGGTCAGAGGGCTGATAGTTCCTCTTCGTGGATACTCGTCTTCGGAAAAGTATAAAAAAATTTGGCTCCACGAAGGTTCCCCGTTGATCGTGCATACCAGGCGGTTTGCGCAGCGCCTGCAACAGGCTTTGGGTGAAAACTATGATGTTCAGCTGGGGATGCGCTACGGGGAACCATCCATTGAAAGTGCGATGAAGGAGTTTAAAAATAAGGGAATTCAGAAAGTCATTTTCGCTCCGCTTTATCCGCAGTACGCGGCAGCAACCACCTTGGCGTCACAAAAAGAATTCAAAAGAGTGGTCGCTGAATTAAAACCGAAATCTAACTTAAATTTCAAGGTCGTAGATTTAAAACCATTTTATCAGGAATCTTTTTTTCAGAATTTCTGGCTTCGGCAGTTGAAAACTCAATCATCTCAGTCTTGGGATCATGTTTTATTTTCATTTCATGGGCTTCCAGAATCGCAAGTGCGAAAAACACCAGGTTGTCTTGAAAACGCAACTTGCTGCGAACAAAAAGAGCGTTGCGCTTTAAACTGCTACCGGGCTCAGTGCTTTCAAACCGCCTATAAAATAGCCGAGCAGGCGGGACTTAAAAAAAATGATTACACGATTACATTTCAGTCTCGTTTGGGACGCGCAAAATGGATTCAGCCCTACACCGAGGCCACTTTGAAAGCATTAGCAACTAACGGAAAAAAGAAGATCTTAATTCTGAGTCCCGCTTTCGTAGCTGATTGTGTAGAAACTTTAGAAGAGATTCAGCTTGAACTTCGCGAAAAATTTATCGCTTGGGGCGGCGAAGAGCTAAATCAGATTTCGTGCCCGAATGATGATTTAATTTATTCGAATGGTTTTGCAGAGCACTTACAAAAATTATCGATTTAAAATTTAAAGATACTGATCG
>JAYTHR010000379.1:0-1056 GCA_043732425.1 Bdellovibrionales bacterium | reverse complement strand
TGCGTCGTCGTTCCGTCAGAATACACCAGCTGATTCGAAGTTGAGTTATACCAAATATCTCCCGCTATCGTCGCACCTGGATTTGATGCAAAACTCGGAAGCGTCGCTCCGCCAGTTCCGCGCTGAACATAATTTCCGGCTAATACTGGGGCTAAGTTCGAAAACGCTGAAGCCGTAAAAAGTGATTCAAGATTTGCTTGAGTCAGAACTTCTCCCGCTGGAGTTGTCGTGTTGGTATGTAAAATTGAAGAGCGATCAAGTCCTTGAACACTTTGAGCGACGATTGCACTCGGCACAGAATCTAAAACCATGTCAGGAGTGAGCGTATCTGCAGATCCACCAGAAGGTGTCACTGTGATGCGAAAAAAACGCGTGTCGCCTGCAACCGGTGCGTAAACAGAACTCAAACAAGTTTTACCAGGAGCACTGCTTGCCGATATTGGCGAAAAATTTTGTATGATCGTTGCCATGCTTTGATTTGGATCGAGACCAGAACGACGAGCACTACCAGAAAGTGTCCCAACTTGAACCGTAAAAAATCCGACCGTACTTGATGTATCAATGCTTTGAGTTTCTTCGTACAAAACGCACGTCTCTGAAGGATCTAAAATTTGTACCATCAGCTTTGCACCACTATCAGTCAACGGCACATTTGTCCCAACTCGAAATAGCTGACCATCAAGTGTAAAGCTTTGTGACGCCTCATTCGAGGCATGGCTTGGCTCACTTAAAAAACTCAAAGTGAGTAACAGTGATATAGTGATTGAAAAACGCATCATTGTTTATGTATTCGACATTAAAGGTCCAGTACTTGAGCCGGACACAGTTAAGAATTTAAATATTTTACGAATCCAGTAGATTGACTAGAAATGAGATTTTAAATGTGGATTTAAGATTGAAATTACCATTATTTCGATTTGAGAGATTTTTCGATTTTGTCGAGACGAGCTTTCATTTCTGCGTTTTCTAGCTTGAGGTCTTTGATCTCTTTGTCTTTAGCGACGCTCTCTGACTCGAGTTTAGCCGCCTGAACGCTCACCGAAGCGATTTCCCGAT
>JAYTHR010000378.1:0-3853 GCA_043732425.1 Bdellovibrionales bacterium | reverse complement strand
AATGTATTTTGACGATGCCTATTTTAGAAGGTCTAGACGGCGTTAATAAAATGTCTAAATCTTTAGATAATTATATTGGTATTAATGAATCCCCGAAAGATATGTTTGGAAAAACCATGCGGGTTTCTGATGATCTGATGCTTCGTTATTATGAGTTACTCACGGATAAATTACCGGGTGAAATCAGCCAATTAAAAAGTGATTTAACGTCCGGGAAAAAACACCCGCGGCAAGTTAAGGTGGATTTAGCAAAATTTATCGTTGCGCGGTTTCACTCTCTGGCAGCCGCTCAGGAAGCCGAAGATGAATTCAATCGGATTTTTGTCGATAAAGGAATGCCCGATCAAATTGATGAATTTTTAATTCCTAGTCAGTCTTTAGGTCTGGTGCAGCTGATGACTCAGGCGGGCCTAACCACAAGTAATAGTGAGGCCGTGCGTTTGATCACGGGCGGTGGCGTGCACATCGATCAACAAAAAATTTCTGATCCTAAGTTGAAATTAGAGCTTAAAAAAGGCGACGGCTTTATTATTAAAGCCGGTAAGAAAAAATTTATCAAAATTCGAGTACAAAATGAAAATTAAATTTATGCCGCAAAATATTGAATGCGATGTCGATCCGTCAAAATCGTTATTAGACATTGCCCGGGCCAACGGAATTAAAATCAAATCGATTTGTAACGGAGTTCCTTCGTGTGCTGAATGCCGCGTGCGCATCTTAGAGGGCGAAAACTCAATTCCCGAACCGGGAAAAGCGGAACTGAGCCTGATCGGAACCAGTTATCATTTAGATGGTCGAAGACTTAGTTGCCAAGTGCGCTGCTTCGGCCCGGTCACCGTGGATTTGACCGAGCAGTTAGCAAAAGTCGACACGCAGAAAAAAGTCCGCGGCTTTCGCCAAAAAGATCAAAAAGAAGTGTCCGCGGTTCAAGACACGATGATATTAAATAAACCAGAAGCTGTTCCCGCGAAGAAGTAAGAAGTTCTTGAAAGGAAAAAAACGCTGGTGCTACTCAACACACTCATTTTTATTTGTGGCGCCGTTTTAATTATCAGTGCCGCAATTACGTTTTTTATTTGGATTCAGTACCGGCACTCTTTAATCAAAGATCTTCTGATCGTATGGTGCAGTGGAATCGTCAATTTTGCTTTACAAGGGGCATTTAATAACTTGGAGCTTTCTGGATTTTTAGCTTTTGCAACCAATTCCGTTACGATCATTTATTTTCTGCGCGTCTTTTCTAATGCCATGGAAATCACGCTTCCTTACAGTAAATATAAAATTCTTTTAGGCTTAAGTATTTTGGTTTCAGCAGCGCTGATGAGGAGTGGATTTTCTTACCAAATAAGTTCGGCTTTATTTTGTATCGCGTGTGCCGCAATTTTAACTCATGGTGGTTTAAGCGGTTTGAAAGGATTACGGAGTGATATTTTAGCCCATGGTTTTCGTTTTTTACTTTTGTTTGATGCAATTCATTTCTTGGATTATCCAACCTTTAGAACTGATCCTAATTTAGCGATTGTTGGATTTTCGATTACTTTACTTTTCTTTTTTAGCTGTTCGACCTATATCCCTATTTTTATTCTTCGAAAAATCTCTCGTGAATATACCAATAAATTAAAAATGGAAGTTAAAATAAGAACCCAGCAACTTCATGAGTCTAACCAACAGCTGAATACCGCCTACGAGAATATCCAGGCTAATAAACTTCAAATTGAAACTTTATTGGTAGATAACCGCTGCCGCTTAAGTGTTTTAGTTCATGATATATCAACTCCGTTGCAAACACTGTTTATTAACTTTGGTATGTTAGTGATGGATCCCGCAAAATATATCGTGAATTTACCGGACCGGCACCCGCAGATTCAAGGTTCAATAAACTCCATCAATCAGATTTTAAGTGAAGCTAGGAATACCCATTCTGAAGTCTTAGGGAAAAGATCCATAACTCTTGAGGAAGTAAAATTAAAAAAAGTCATTCATGATTTGTTAGAAAGTTTTGAATTAAAGATCAAAGAGAAAAACTTACTTGTCGCGATGGACGATTATTCCTTAGATCGGTTTCATGTGTTAGGCAATGAAGGCTGGCTAAGAAATCAGGTCTTTTCCAATCTTATTTCAAATGCTATCAAGTTTTCACCATTAGGCGGCGAGATTAAAATATTTTCGCAAGCAGACCAAAATCATATTAGTATTTTTGTAATCAATGCGGGCTTAGCGATCCCGCTAGAAAAAAGAGAAAAGATTTTTAAATTCAATGAAAATACAACTTCGCTGGGAACCCTCGGTGAAAAAGGAACAGGTTTTGGACTACCCATCGTGAAGCAATATATTGAAATGATGGGCGGCTGTGTTGGTGTTGAAACAACAGAAGATGAAAAGGTTTGTTTTAAAATTGATTTAAAAAAGTCTCGGTGGCGTAAATCTGAATAAAAAATTAATAAAACTGTGAAAATTAAACGTTAAAACTAGAGCCGCACCCGCAGTTTTTAGTGGCATTCGGGTTATTGAAAACAAAACCTTTGCCGTTAAGGCCGCCCGAATAATCTAAAGTCATTCCGATTAAATAAAGTAGGCTTTGACCATCGACAACAATTTTTTCACCGTGGGCTTCAAAGGCCTTATCGCCGTCGCGAAGATTCGTATCGAAATCCATCTTGTAAGATAGGCCAGAACAGCCGCCTTTTTTAACTTCCACACGCAAAAAAGCTTCAGCGGGCTTATTATCTTCAGCTTTTAAAGTACCAATTTTTTTAGAAGCCATTTCAGAGATTTGTATCATGGGAATAGTATACGCCGGTTTTCTTATTTTGTGGAGAGGCTAAAATAAAAAATAATGACAAAATTTAACAGGCTTTTTAGCTTAAATCGATTTAAATGCCGCTATAATCGTTTTGCAGGCGATTTCGGCCTCGGGTTGGGTCGTCCAGCGGCCTATGGATAAGCGAATTGTTTGCTGAGCCTGAGGCAAAGTAAGTCCAATGGACTTTAAAACATGGCTGCTAGTAATTCCCGTCGTGCTGCAAGCTGATCCTTGGCTAAAAGCAATTGCTGCTAAGTGGCCTAAAACGGAATCAATGGGTTTGTGAAACGTTAGACTTAAATTGATCGGAGATCTTTTTTCTAAAGTAGGACCATTTAATTTTAGCTGTGGAAATTCAGTCTTCAGAGTATCAAAAATAAATTTTAGTAAATTTTTAGTTTCTGCAAATTCGGCAGTTATTCTATTTTGGCAAAGCTCAGCTGCTTTTCCGGCGCCGACAATGGCTGGGACATTTAAGGTTCCCGAGCGTCTATTTTTTTGTTGGCCTCCGCCAAAAATTAAGGGCTCAATTTCCACGTGGGGATGGTTGGACCGGGTAAATAGGCACCCGACGCCCTTAGGTCCGTAAAACTTATGGGCTGAAAAAGTTAGAAAATGAACCGGAGTTTTCTTTAAATTGATTTCGATTTTTCCAACAGCCTGGGTCGCATCCGTATGAAAATATATTTTATTTTGAGTACAAAATTCTGCTAGTTCGTGAATAGGATTGATTGATCCTATTTCATTGTTAATCCACATGCAGCTGACTAATTTTGTATGAGGCTTCACGTACTTTTTTAAGGTGCCAAGTTCAACTTCTCCGGCAATTGTTACAGGTATAAAATCGACTTCTATATTTTCAATCTTTTGTGCCGCTCGAAAAGAATTAATCACGCTCAGATGCTCGGCACAGGATGTAATAAAATGAATTTTTTCCAGCGGATTTTGCTGTTTGATATGTTGGATAAGCCCAAAGACGACCGTGTTGTTTCCTTCGGTCGCGCCGGCATTCCAGGTCAGTTCGTGGGCTTCGCAGCCGATCAAATCTGC
>JAYTHR010000377.1:0-30604 GCA_043732425.1 Bdellovibrionales bacterium | reverse complement strand
TCAGATATTCATTTAACGCAGAGTCATTCTCGGGATCTAACTCAGCGTACTGCTTGATTCCATCAAGCACGGTTAAGCGGCGCCACGGCGGCGTCAGGTCTATTTCTTTTTCTTGATACTTAATTTTCATCGATCCGGTTATCTCAAGACAAACTTTCGATACTAATTCTTCGAACTGATTCATTTGATAATTGTAATCGGTGTAAGCTTCGTAGAACTCAAGCATCGTGAATTCAGGATTATGAGTGCGATCAATGCCTTCATTACGAAAGTTTTTCCCGACTTCATAAACTTTATCGAATCCCCCAACAATTAAACGTTTCAAATAAAGCTCAGGAGAAATCTTCATAAAAAGTTTCATGTCTAAAGCATTGTGATGAGTTGTAAAAGGGCTAGCCGCAGCGCCACCATAGATCGGCTGCAGTACTGGAGTTTCTACTTCCATAAATCCGCGATCATCTAAGAATTTTTTAATCGCCTTAATAATTTTTCCGCGAGTCACAAATACTTTTTTAGAATCTTCGTCAGAAATTAAATCCAAATGACGGTGACGGTATTTAATTTCAATATCTTGAATTCCGTGAAATTTTTCAGGCAGGGGCTCTAAAGTTTTTGTTAGAATTTGAAATTTCTTAACGTAAAGGCTTAGTTCACCTTTTTGTGATTTGAAAATATAACCTTCAAGGCCAATTATATCGCCGAGATCAATCAAATCAAAAGCAATTCTATCGGCTTCGGCCAATTCCTCTGTTTTTACGTAGCACTGAAGGCTTCCGGTACTATCTTGAATATTAAAAAAACTAGCTTTACCCATCATTCGTAAAGTCATCAGTCTTCCGGCAATACTAAAGTGAGATTCTAATTTTTTTTCTCCGGCCGCTAATGACGAATAATCTTTGACTAAATCTACCGTTTTCGCCGTGACATTAAAAGAATAAGGGTACGGATTAATTCCTTTTTCTCTTAAGGCATGAAGCTTTCTTCTTTTTTCGGCTTTGATCGGATTATCGTGAGACTCGATTTGTTGGCTCATAATTTCTTACCGGCAAAAGCTTCCATCACGTTTCCTAATAGTTCGATGGCTTCTTTTTTCGGGCGCTGAAAAGCATTTCGTCCCATAATACTTCCAAAAGATCCACCCTGAGCAAGCTGTGTTACTTCCTCTAAAAGCTCTGGCGTTCCTTTCGCCTCACCACCTGAGAAAATCACAATTCGCTTTCCATTAAAAGATGACTGAACCACGTTACGAATTCGATCTGATAACTGAGCCACTTTAATACCTTGAGCTTCATACACTTTTTTCGCTTCCGCTTGTTCGATATGCGCCGTTGGCGGTTTCACTTTGATAATCGTGGCCCCCAACTGCGCCGCCACGTGAGCCGAATAAGCGATGATATCGATTGCCGTTTCGCCTTCTTTCGAAATTCCTTCGCCGCGCGCGTAGGCCCAGATCACCACGGCAAGACCTGCTTTTTTAGCTTGAGCTGAAGCGTGCGCAATTTCTTCGTACATTTGCTTACGATGAGCCGAACCGGGATAAATTGTAAAACCAATACCTGCGCAACCCAAGCGAAGCGCATCGTCCACGGACGAAGTTAACGCCGAAATTGGATTCTTCGATCCATACATCACATCAGAATTATTGACCTTTAAAATTAATGGAATTTCCCCTGCAAAGTCACGAGCGCAAGCTTCTAAAGCTCCAAGCGGAGCTGCGTAGGCACTGCAACCCGATTCAATGGCCAATTCAAAATGGTAAGCCGGATCGTAACCATCTGGATTTTTTGCGAAGCTACGGGCTGGTCCGTGTTCGAAACCCTGATCCACCGGAAGGATCACAAGTTTCCCGGTGCCCGCTAATTTTCCCGTATTCATCAGCCGCGCTAAATTTGTTAACACACCAATATTTTCGGCTCCGTACCAACTTAAAATTTCACGCACTCTTGGGGTCATAATCTCTCCTGTAATTTAACACCTCAAACTATGCAAAATTCGCAGGGTTATCAAGAGTTTGTCGGCTAAAAAGGTAAAAATTGACATCCCTAACACACATGCTACAAACAGCGCTATGAAAGTTACCTTCGAACCCACACCAAATCCAGCCACGATGAAATTTAATTTCAACCAAAAAATCAGTAGCCAGTCGGCCGATTTTCCCAATGTGGAATCTTCAGACCGCTCTCCGCTAGCTGCTAAAGTTTTTGGCTTTCCCTGGACGTCCTCCGTTTTTATTGGCGAAGATTTTATTACAATCACAAAGCAGGACTGGGTTGAATGGGAAATTCTGGCGACTCCTTTGGCGGGGTTACTGGGTGAACATATCGAAAGTGGCTTACCAATTATGATTGACTTGGCTTCGGCTAACGACGAATCCGAAAATGACTCTGAAATCGTCAAACAAATGAAGCAGCTTTTACAAAATGAAATTAAACCCGTTGTGGCATTAGATGGCGGAGATATTGTTTTTGCAAAATACGAAGATCAAATTCTTTATATTCACATGCGCGGTTCTTGTGCGGGTTGCCCGTCTTCAACCGCGACATTAAAAGATGGAATTGAAGTGCGTTTTAAACAAGTTTTTCCTGAAATTAAAGAAGTCGTAGCCATTTAATTTTGTTAATTCATTGTCAACTTCAATACAACCCACATTGAGTTTATCAATGTGGGATTTACTTTGTCGAAGTTCTATGCACAGATTCGAGCTTCAACAGTTTTGAATTCATTTTAAAATAATGACCTAAATTTAGTTCAAGTAAATCAGCAGATTAGACACCGTGTCTTATATCAGGACAAGGATATCGTATTGCAGAGTCTTCCAGTAACCAGTCCGTAACACCTGAGGGAGCCGCTTATGTTGTCTAACTTGTTAACCTCTTTCTACGCGAAATTAAATTTAACTTTATTTTGCACTTTCCTTGTAGCGCAAACTAGTTTAGCCAACGAATTTTTTACCGCCTCGATAGATACTCCGCTCAATAATTCTGTGATGACGGGACCGGCCGCGCAAATCTCGGCATCGATTCAGTTTTCGACCTCAATTTCTAGAGTCGTTTTTTATCGCGATAGTTGGATTGAAATGGGTTCATCCACTTCGTTCCCGTACACACTATCGATCGATACAAGTTCTTTAGCTGACGGCGGTCATACTTTTTTTGCGATCGCCACAAACCAAGATGGTGGTGCCGCAGCGACGAGTGTTGTCAGCGTTGAAGTCAGTCACGCAAAAGTTTTTACGATTAACCTGACGTCGCCGACAAGTGCCGCGACGCTATCAGGATCCCAAGCGCTAATTTCAGCATCAATTCAATCTTCAAGTCCAATATCAAAAGTCGTTTTCTATCGTGATAATTGGGTAGAAATCGGCACGACAACTTCGACTCCTTATAACCTTGTTCTCGACACGAGAACTTTAGCTAACGGAAACCATAATTTTTTTGCAGTCGCCATTAATTCCAGTGCGGAATCTATGGCTTCGGGTATGGTGGCGGCTCAGATTCAGAATTTACAAACGCTGATTGTAAATATTGTATCACCATCCAACGCAGCGGTACTTTCGGGCCCCTCAGCGGTTATCGCAGCATCCGTGCAATCTTCAAACACGATTTCAAAAGTTGTTTTTTATCGCGACAATTGGATTGAAATCGCGACGGTGACTTTACCTCCGTACCAAGCAATAATTGACACAAATTCTTTAGCGAATGGTGGCCACTCATTTTTTTCTGTTGTTACCGATTCTCAAGGTACAACCTCGGCCTCATCTATCGTTAGCACCCAAGTGCAAAACTCGGCTCCTGTAATCATTCCGGCTCCGCCAATTGCGATAGCTCCTACGCCAGCGCCAGCGCCAGCGCCAGCGCCTACACCCTTACCGACACCGGTAACTGTTCCTTCGAATCCTGCCGGTTCTGCAGTTTGTAAAGCCGGTGCCGTCGTAGGTTGGGATCCACTTCCAACTTTTAAAAAATCATATATTTCAAGCGGTCAATTCGCCGGAGCCTACACCGTCGGGCCCGCTGGATACTTAAATTGGTATTTTTCAAGCCTCGGAATTTTAGGTTTCATCGATCGACTTCCCTTGCAGGAAACAAGACAATATCTAGATAGCTACATGGCGAATCTTGAAAAACCATCCGTGAGCGGAAAAGGTTATAATATTCAAGATATCACTTTCGCGAATCCTTATCAGACTTCGACTTCGGCAGCCACTAAAAAGGCTCAGGACAGTGATGATTCGTATGCGGCTACGATATTGTCCGTAGCCTCTAGATATATTGCGTGCTCGAACGATACGGCTTGGTTGAACGAGCCAAGTAAATTTGGTTCTGGAGAAACAAATTTGCAGGTTTTGAAAAAAATTGCCGATTTTAATTTAGTTGAAACTACAAAAGATTCATCAACTGGCCTTGTACATACCTTTCAAGATTTAAAGAAATACGCCATGTATTACACGGAAGACAATGCGGAAGCCTACAAAGGCCTCGTTGATTTTAGCCGATTACTTTCAAGTATCGGTGACAATCAGTCACAAGACTACGCCCTTGTTGCTTCTGGAATTGCGTATGCAATTAATAATATTTTGTTCATCAATCAGATTGTACCAAATTTAATGACTGGTTCTGGTAATAATATTTCCGGATATGCTTTAGGGTATTCGGGAATTATCGAACCGA
Source organism: Bdellovibrionales bacterium (assembly GCA_043732425.1). GTDB lineage: Bacteria > Bdellovibrionota > Bdellovibrionia > Bdellovibrionales > Bdellovibrionaceae > Pseudobdellovibrio. The sequence continues at coordinate 25,934 of JAYTHR010000377.1, read as the reverse complement.
TCACTAATAATTTTTATCCCGGAGCTGTAACTCACCTTTTTCCAACAGCACTGGGTGTTCCGATCAGCGCCGCACACGCTTCTTCCGCGGTCGATGCGTTAAATAAAACAGCGCCCAACTGGTGCAACCAGGTCTACGATGCTTCGGGCCGCGACCCATTTATGATTCTGGGTTACGCCTCAGCAGTTCTTGGCGACAGAACGTCGGCTCAGTGCCAGTTAGATTTTTATGCACGACAAGCCCAGCTAGGCACTGCAACGATCACGGTTTCTGGTCTTGGGTTTTATCAACGCACTGTTAACGTCTTACAAGGAAATGCGCCGTACTAAAAACTTATTAACTTACAGCCGCCAGCCATAACCGAATTTAAAAATTAAACTGCTGGCGGTAACCCCGCTTACTTTTGGAAACAAGGAATACTGCAAAGAAATCGGCATAAAGTTATTTTTATCAAAATTGTAGTCCACTCCAAAACCGAAATTTAAGTTATTCGTTGTTGATATCTTAGAACTCACCAAGGCCGTGCTTGAAATTTTAAAAGGCTGCTTTATAGAAACTCCAAGACTTAACCAAATATCAAAATTTGTTTGCGGAAAAATAGATCTGATGGCTACGGCGCCAATAAGGTAATCTATATTAACGTTACATCGATTTGAAGACTGCGTGTCGCAGCCCATAATACTAGCGATGCCGACGGCATTTAAAGGCTCGTAACCGAAATCAGAATGCAGAACCCATCTTTCGCTAACAAACTGATTATAAAATCCATAAAGACCGATTCCTGATCCCCGCATCACAACGCGCTCGATATTTTCTCCTAAGTAATCTGTTTCTTCAGCGGTCACGGTGTTTTCAATGAAACTAGATTGCAATCCCCATGACGCCAGATGAAGTTCGTCAGTCTTGTTCCTTAAGTTGCCTGTGGTGGCCTTAGCGACACTTAAATTCAGACTAAAAAATAAAAAAATAAAAAAATATTTTTTATTTTTCAACTTTATTTCCACCACGTCACGGGAGATTCTTGTTGCGTTAAAGCGATGAAAGCCCAGGCCGCGTTCGAACCGTAAAGATAAGGTATATTATTCGAAAATTTTTCAGCGCCGCCGCCGTATTTTAAATCGGGATGATATTCAAATTGATAATTTCTAAATCGCATTTTTAAATTATTTTGAATGGCAGAATCTGCATTCAATCCTTTAAGCCCCATCAGCACCCACGCGGATTGACTGGTCTCAGGGTCTACCAGCGGCGGCGGTAACACGCTGAAGGTATCTGGTTGGATCCAAGTTTTTGCAGTTGTCATGACGGCACTCGAGTGATCTAGAACGCCAGCGCCGAAAACCCACGTACACCAGCCTTGCGCAAATCCGTAATTGGCAGTGGTATCTAAAACTTTAGCCCCGCCCATCGGACCAAATAAACCGACCGAATACAAATTTCTTGAAGCATCAAAAAAATTTCGATCAAAATTTGCTTTGATAAAATCAGCGTAAGCCTGGTATCTTTTGTTCCCCGTTAAAGCAAAGGCCGCTTTTAGCCCCATGTAAACATCGCATTGTCCTGCACTATACTGCGCCTCATACAATTGCCAGCCGATCCCGTTTTTATATTGAAAACTAGAATAAAAATATCCGTTGGTAGCATCGTAATTATTTCGGATCAGCGCTTCAATACCGCTTAATATTCTGGGCTTCACCGATTTTATAAACGCCTGATCACCAGGAAATAAACTGGCATAAATCGCAAGTCCCACGGCCGGAAAACTTTGAGGTGCATCGATACTTCGAAGGGCCGTGATCGAGGGCGTAAGCCCCGTGTAGTATCCGTTCACCGAGGGACAATAATTTGCGATGCAATTTGCACCAGAATCAGGAACAATGTAAGGTCGGGGACATCCCGGCTGACCGTTCTTACAATATCCCCAATACCAAACGCCATCAGCTTGAACGATATCTGAAAACCACTGAATATTTTTTTTGAGTGCGGCCGCATGTTCTGGAATATTCCACCGCGCCACCGCCAGGGCCAATGCCATCATGGCATAACCACTGTCGTTATCCTGATTAAATAAATCAGAGTCATACGAAATACGAGAACCGCCGTCGACGGGATCAATATTGTTGACCAGAGAATCCACCATCGCCATCGCACGCTGCTCATCTGTAGGCGCTGTCGCTTTTAATTCGATAGCATCTAAATAAACCGTGACGGCGGAACTGGCCGCATTTTTAGTTCCAGAAACTAATAGCGCAACTAAATGCGCCCCCGCCGTTAATGTATAGTCGGCATAAGTTTTATAATTTGTTGCTGCCGCATACTGATCAAAAGAAGCCTGAGCCACGCCGTCTATTTGGACATTCATGATCCCTTGATTTGCGGCACTTTGCGCAAAAATTCTGAGCGTTGATAATCCCGTGGGTTCAATAAAAAATAAAATTTGATCGCCTGAATTGGCCGAGAAAATGGCACCCGAACCGGTCGTTGAGGCTAAGGAAAATGGAAAAGTGGCTGGCGTTGCATTTAATCCCCAAGCCCCTTGCGTGTAAATCTGCGGATGATCTTGCTCAAACCAACCTTTTTGCTTTTCTCCGGAAGCTAACGTTAAAACCGGTAAAACTATAAATCCATCGGCGTACGCAAACTTCGTTGCTGGATCTGAAGTTAAAACTTGAATCGAATGAACGCCCGTAGCGATTGTTCCCACATCGGTCAAAACCCAGCCCGTGTTCGCCGCACCTTGCGGGATTGAAGTCACAACGGACCCATCCGTGGTTACTGTTAGCGCCGCAGAATCCGTTCGAATTTGATTCGCAAATAAAAGCTTTGATTTTGTAAGCGCTGTAATGAAACCATTCAATGAATTTGGCGTGCTGTTACCCAGTAAGTACTGGTAAGTTCCAGCAATGCGATTAGGATCTGGATTTGACACCCACGTGCCCGTCCCTGCCGGCGTTAATGTATCTGAATCAATTAATGTCTTATTAAAAATAATTGGCGAAAGCGAATTTCGAATTAACGGAGACGGTAACTGAAATGTTAAACCCGGAGCCGGCGATTTCCACAAGTCGAATTGGGCCACATATCCATTACAGGCCGCGAGCACCAGGACAAATATTCCAATATAAAAAAATTTATTTTTAAAGGACATTAACTCCAACGAGCCTTCCTAGCCAGGTTCGCCACACCCTAATTTGAAGCTAACAGGTGATGTCGGGTCTCACAACTTCTTTAGTCTTTAGGGCGGCAATTTCGGCCGCGATTTATCTTCTAAAATCTTGACAGAATCTTTACGGGATTTTTTATTGTTTAAGGCTAGATAAGCGATATTTAATTTATATATTCAATTTTTGTCTGTTGTCTTAAAGTTTGACAATCCGATGGACTCAACTCCAACGACATAGCGCTCATCTTGGCTTAGGCTTTGAACTCCCAAAGGTTAGGTGAAAAAGTTTATATTTTCTTTATTACTTATTTTTGGACTGATTTATCTTTCTTTTAGAGAAAGAAAGTCAGAAGCGACCTACAGTCATATTAATATCAACGGAGCCACCCGTATTCAGTTCGCTGAACTCAATGACTCGGCTGATTTCGAAAGAATTGGCAATTCAGATATTAAGAAGATTGAGGCTGATTTAGCGCCGTACAACCTGACGATTATATCTCCGGTTTTTATATCAAAAAATGGAACCTATATTATTACTTTCGCAAAAACACCCGACCAGAAAATAAAAAGAATTCTCTTTGTAAACGGAAAACCTTACGCCGACGAGGTTCAGTCGGTTTCTAAAAACCGGATCGCGGCGACGTCGGGTGAAATTCAATCGATTTCGTCTTTAACAACCAGCGGGGATTAAATCTCTACCCGCCTGGTTTTATGCGGATTAATTAAAGGCCTAAAATATAATAAAACATCAGTGGCGCGACAATAGAGGCATCACTTTCAACAATAAACTTCGGCGTGTCGATGGCCAATTTTCCCCACGTGATTTTTTCGTTCGGAACGGCCCCTGAATAAGAACCGTATGACGTCGTCGAATCAGAAATCTGACAGAAGTAACTCCATAACGGGACATTTTTGTGACCCAGATCCTGCGATAACATCGGCACAACACAAATTGGGAAATCGCCGGCGATACCGCCGCCGATTTGAAAAAATCCCACTTTATTTTTAGTCGCGGTCGCCATGTACCATTCGGAAAAATAAATCATGTAATCAATTCCTGATTTCACGGTGCGCGTACTTTTTAAATCGCCCTTGATCACGTGACCGGTAAAAATATTTCCGGTGGTAGAATCTTCCCAACCCGGAACAATGATCGGAAGATTTTTTTCAGCAGCGGCTAACAACCATGAATTTTTAGGATCAATTTGATAATATTCTTTCAGCTGACCGCTGAGTAAAATTTTGTACATATACTCGTGCGGAAAATAACTTTTTCCTTCAGCTTCCGCATTTTTCCATTCTTTAAGAATGGCTTTTTCAATACGGCGGATCGCTTCTTCTTCAGGAATACACGTGTCGGTGACGCGGTTTAAATGCCGCTCTAAAAGTTTTTGCTCGTCCTGCGGAGTTAAATCCCGGTAGTGCGGAATTCTTTCGTAATGATCATGGGCCACTAAATTGTAAACATCTTCTTCTAAGTTCGCACCCGTACAAGAAATCGCGTGGACTTTATCTTGGCGGATCATTTCCGCAAGGGATAAACCTAATTCTGCCGAACTCATAGCTCCGGCCAGGGTCACCAACATTTTTCCTTTTTGATTCATTAAATTTTTATACCCGACAGCAGCGTCTTTTAAGGCAGCGGCGTTAAAATGGCGATAGTGATGATCGATAAACTGACTGATATTCATAAGGTCTCCCAAAAAGTAATTTGTAGAACTTACTTATAATTGTCTTGGCTGACAAGAAAGTTCAGCCGATTTACAGCTGCATATTTCTTAAGCTTTGTTGAGTTATTTAAGTTGCTTGAGATCCTGAAGAATCTGCAGTTTCTTTTTGTTGCATCTTTTTTTGCTGAGCGGCTTTTACCCAATGATAAACTGTCACTGAAATAACAATCACGCCTGTTATAAAAATTAATAAAGCCGTCCCGAAGAAAATAATGATACCCATTAATTAATCTCAGACTGAGGTGCACAGGGTGATTCTACCTGAACACTAGCGTGGGCCGTAATCTGGCGCACGACCCATGAGGCCGCAGCTAAGCCAAAGGCACCTGTGATAAAACTGGCGTTCCCGTAAATGACATTACGGTGTAGACACGAATGCAAATCGTTTTGACCTTGCGGACACACGCACTTGAAACCTTGGCCAAGATCATATTTTAAATCAAAAGACTCCATCGGAATCTCGTCGGAAAAAACACACGGAATTCCAAAAAGACCTTTTCGCGGAAAGGCGTATTCTTGGCGTAAAATTTTTCTTACCGAATGTGCTAACGGATCCACAATAGTCTGAGCCAAATCTGTAATTTTAATTCGCGTTGGATCCATCTTGGCGGAAGCGCCGCCACTGGTGATCACTTTTAAGTTTTTGTTACGGCATTCGTTTAATAAATGAGTTTTCGCCGTTAAATTATCAATTGCATCGATGATGTAATCGGGCTTTAAACTAAGAATTTCATCGGAAGTATCTTTGTTGTAAAATAAAGTTAATGGCTTTACTTCGGCCTGCGGATTTATTTTCTTTAAACGCTCGCCCATGACGGATGATTTTTTTTGTCCGACCAGACCCTGTAAGGCGTGCAACTGACGGTTTGCATTGGTAATGCAGATTTCATCGAAATCAATAATTGTCAGTTTTCCGACACCAGATCTAGCTAGCGATTCGGCAGCCCACGAACCTACTCCACCTAATCCAATCACCATAACATGGGTGTTGAAAATTTTTTTCATCATGTCATCGCCGACTAATCTACCCATGCGATCGAAGCGGCGGTGCAAAGTATAATTGTCTTCTTTGATCTCGAAAGCCGGAGCTTTCGGAGACACGGTCTCGGAGTCTAAATTAGGAGTCGTCATAGGATCAAAGAAGTAGCAGATTCAACTGAGTCTGAAAAGTCTTTTAAAGTTGCTAGTCGTTATTTTTAGAACCTCAAAAACACTTAGATCCCGAATCAACGCTATTTTTTCAGCCACTTGCCAAAGTGCTGCGGGCTGATTAAGACCCTGCCAATCCACAGGAGCCTGATCCGGAGCATCTGTCTCGATCAGAAGGGATTCTAAGGGTATTTTGGCCATGCAGTCTAACAGCTTTTTATTTTTTTCAAAAGTGATGGCTCCACCTACGGAAATTAGAAAACCGCGATCAATGTATTTTTTAGCCATGTCATAGCTTCCTGTAAATGCGTGGATGAAACCCTTTCTTTCGGGAATCCCCCACATATCTAAAACTAAAAGCGCCTTGTCGTGGGCTTGAACGATGTGCAAAATCAAAGGTTTCTGAAAAGCTTTCGCGAGTTCAATCTGGTTTTCAAACGCATCGATCTGACGAACCATAGAATCTTTCATGATATGGGGACGAAAATCTAAACCTGTTTCCCCCAAAGCCATCGCTGCTGGCAGTTCTTGCGCCAAAAGATCCAAAGCCGCTTCGCACGCGTCATCGTCATGTTCGGCCACAAAGTACGGGTGAAGTCCAAAACTTAAACCAAAGCTTTGGGCATGTAATTGCTTAAGTCTTTTCTGCTTCTGCCACTCGACTGGACTGACTCCGCCCTGCAGAAAAAAGCTGATGTCTTTCTGATTCGCTAACTGGATGTTTGTCTGAATTTCTTGGTCGGATAAATTCCATCGGGGATCTGACCAGTGGCTGTGAGCATCGATATACATACTGTTAAGAATAGCTACAAAGACGTATAATAAACAAGGCTAAAGCAGGGCTTAAGCTGTTGTGTTCTAGACTTCACCCTTTTCGAAAATAAACCGATCAAACGTTAATAAAATAAAACTTCTAACAAAGTACTTAAGGTCAACGATCAGGAGATGTGATGAAAAAAAATCAACTTAAAATGAATTTGATTATTGCGACCGAGTCCGGAGCCGTCTTACGACCGGTGGCTTTAAAAATTCTGCCGCAGAAAACATCACGCCTAGAGACTCTTCCCCACACTCCGTTTAAGTATTATACGGATGCTATTATTGGCCTATGCTTTCACAAAATGACCGATTTCAAAAACTTAGACCCGAGCGAAGTTGCTTTTTCTCAAAATGCCTACGCGTCATTAAATCCGTACGTGGAACTTTATCGCAAGTCATCTCCGCGCGTTCAGTCAATCACTAAGGTGAACAGTGAGCATCATCTGAAGCTAGAAAACTTTGAAAAGAAAATGATGGATCACTGGCAAAATCTTTTTTCAAAAGAGACGGTTGAATTCAATAAAATTCAGCACATTTTGGATTTAGTTTCTGATTTTGAAACGCAGTTAGGATCCCCGTTACTTTATAATTTTACTTTAAATTTTTCCGATAAGTTTAAAGAAAAGTTAGTTTGCTTTTATTCTTTTCTTTTTCATTTACGTTCGGTCGTTGCTATCGATCATAACGCCTACGTGGAAGACTCATCAATTGAAAGTGTAAAGTGTGATTCGATTTCAGATTACCTGCCGAAATCGGACTATACCGCAAACGATGCCTTATTATTTTGGCAATTTAAAAAATTAACGACGCCATTTGTGGCCCATAAAGATAAAGATGTGCGCATTGAAAAGCTTTTAGTGCAGCCTCTCGAAAAATATTTTTACCAATATAATCACAATGCGTGTTGCTTGATTGATCAGTTGCCGCATTCCTTTTTAAACGAATTGTCTCATGCCGAATTAGAAGAAACTTTACACCACGTACAGATGGACTGGTTACTGGGCTCTGTCTCGGGGTTGTTATTCAAAATCAGGGAAGAACTTTTTGGTTTGATCGAAGGCTACGACAAAGTTTTTTGGCCCGAGACTTTAATTTTAAAACCAAAATCAAGTTCACAGCTGAAACTCAGTTTTGAAATCACGGCAGCGGACTTGGCGGCAGAGACGAGTGCCGCTTAAGCCATTTGCGATAAACGAAAAAAAGAATCGCTACGCCCAGTAGACAAAGTACGACAATTTTAAATTGCTTTAAAAAGCCAAGAATTGTTTCTCCGTAAAAGGAAAGCAGTAAAATCTGCGTCGGGACAGAGACCAAGGCCGCAATTCCATCTATCAAAGCAAACTTCCACAATGGAAACCGCAGCATCCCGCAGGCTAAGTGTCCGGGGAATCGAATGCCCGGGGTAAATCGAAAAAGTCCGCAGGCGTAAGCTCCGTACTTGATCGTCCACGTTTCAATTTTCTTACGATTTTCTTCGGATAGAATCGCCCGCATCGGTTTAAGATCAAAAACCTGACGACCGAAGGCGCGACCGATACTGTAAATTAAAAAATCAGACGCAAACACCGCGACAAAAGCGACGACCGCCGCAGTCTGCGCGTGAATGTACGGAGCTTTCGGATAGGGCGGCGGATATTTATCGGGATGAGCTCCCATGTATGCTAAAATACCAACGCTAACCAAAGTGGCTTCTTCGGGAAACGGTAAGCCCAAAGAGGATAAAATCATCATCCCAACAAGAAATATGTAAACCCACATCGGCTCGTAGGCATATGGTATTAAACAAGTTAGTGTGTCTTTGCTGTGCAGAAGGCACTGAACTAAGGAAACATTCATCCCCCCATCATGAAGAAGAATGCTTATAATGTTAAGCTCTTGAACGTTATCGGAACAGTGTGCTAACTAAATTAATGGCTGAAATTGTAGGCGCAAAAATTGGTTCTCATGGTTTTGAATATGGCGTTAAACATTTTGTTAACCCCGCAGCCGGTTATTTATCCGATATCGTCAGTGATATTTTACAGCTCGAGAAACAAGCCGTTTTAGACCTCCTTCACCTGGGCGCAATCTACATCGATAATTATCGCCAAGATGAAGATCAACGTATCAAAGAAAATAAACTTTTCCGGGTTCACACGAAACCACGACGGCACTTCACCGCGCACGATTGGCCGCAGCTGATAGTTTTTGAAGATTCTGACGTCTTAATACTGAATAAACCCTCTGGAATTCCGAGCCACGCGGGTGTCGATAATAAAATTGACAATTCACTTTATCAAACTGAACGCGCCCGCCAGATAAAATTATACATCACTCACCGTCTAGATACTTTAACCGAAGGCCTGATTGTTTACGGAAAAACCCAGCGCTTTGTGAATTCTTTTAATCAACAAATAAAAAATCGCCAGATCAAAAAAAAATATGCCGCTTTGGTAGAGACTACCGAAACTTTACCAAAAAAATTAGTGCACTATATGGAAAGCTCGCTGCGCGCCCCCAAAAAAGTAACCGAGTACTTTCAGGAAAAGTCAGCGCTCTGTGAATTAGAAATTGAAAATCAAATTGTTCATTCTCATTTTAGTTGGATCCGAATAAATTTACTGACCGGGCGAACGCATCAGATCCGCGCTCAGACAAGCGCGATGAAGGCGCCCATCGTGGGAGATAAGCTTTACGGGTCGGTCCTCGAGCATCAAGAGAATTCGATAGCTCTTAGAGCCTGCGAAATTGAATTTTTCTGGAATGACCGCGCCTATCAGTTTCAGCTTCCCGAACAATTTAACTCTTAGTACAAAGCCATGTTGGTCATTAAGGTGTAGCCCGTTTCTGGAGATCTATTGACCGCAATCAAATCACGCGTGCTATCGATTCCCACCGTAAAATTTATTTCGCGACTCGCCCGAATTTCTAGACCCACCCCTGTACGGACGGTCGTGCCGTGGTACTCGTCTTTATTTTCGGCGGCAGAAGTATTTGACCATTTTTCCTGAAATTCAAAACCCGGTTTGACAGCAAATTTCGAATTCAAATAAAAACTCATTTCCGCGCCTTGTTCGAGATCTACCTTCGGCGTGGTTTTGACACTGTAAGGGTACTGAGGGTTTGAATTATCCAAGTAAGCACTAGCGCGCTGAAAAAAATAACTGGGCTTTGTGTAAATACGAAAGCTGGATGATTTCGACAGCGAGTACCGCCCTTCAATTTCGTAGCGAAGCCGAGCAATCATTCCAGTCTCTTTAGAATAGTCGCTGGTGGGAAGATAAAGTCTGAACTGGTGAGCCAACTGAAAACTAGCCGCAAAAAGATCTTGAAAAATATTTGTGAACTTTGCAACTAACGAAAAATCGCGGGTTCGGATAGAATTCGTGACTTCTTCTTTTCGGTAATTAAAACCTGACGTCGTATAGCCAAATGCGGGGCGCGCAGAAATTCTAAAATTGCGGCTGACTTTATAATTAAAAGAAATGTAATTATCGAAAAGATCAAACGCGGGCTGCTGGCCTTTGAACTGCGAGTCGGTAAAGCCTCCCAAACTAAACAGCGTGATTCCGAATAAAGCGTCTGGCAAGTCGGTACTCTGATCAATTGCCACCGCACTTTCCGCGCTAACCGGTACGCTCAGCTGCTGAGTCAACTCAAACTCTGAATCCAACGCCAGCGAGAAGTGAGAGAAGACCAAGCCTAAAAAACATATTAACAATTTCATAAAAGCTTTCTCATATCTACCACCGGTCGCGTGGCGCAGTCTTGAGCTAAAAAGCTCTGCGCGGGTTCACTCACTTGAATGGATGAATCTTGTAGGTTGAAAGTAAATTTTCGCCCCGACTTACTTCCCTTTGATTTTTCGGCACTAAAATGGATGTCCCCGTTCCAGTTCACACACGGTCCAAGATCGATCAATAAATTGACCCCGCCATCTGACGAAAGAGCCAGCTCCGATTTAACTTGGGATGTCTTTAAGTGACTAAACGATAAGGCCGTTAATTTAATTTTATCATTGATATTTGATTCTTTACCGTCCCATAGAAAAGTACTCCGCGACGTCACGGCCGAAAGATCTGTGTACATATCTGCTGAATTTTTTTTACTATGAGTTCGCAGTAAATCAACGGAATCTGTTTCTAATTCAAACGTTCCTGCAGAAGCCGCCGTAAAAGTAAGCCGCTTACTTTTATTAATTACTAGCAATGTCGGTGATTCGGTAGATCGCCCATTTTCTTTAACGAACAGATTGTGATTTGATTTCCCGGCAGCGTTATCTCGGATGATAACTTGAGAAATATTTTTTGATTCATCACGAGTGACCACGGCTAGTAACTCGACTTCAGAAGTTTGCAGGAACTTTTCACTTTCATTACGCGCCTCTGCCGCTGAGATGCGCTTAACTGCCGTGGTTCCTGTATCAGAGACAGTCTCGATGAGAAGCTTATTTTGTGCCGCGTAGTCTTTATTGAATAGTGCTTTTAGAAAATAAAAAGCCTCGGCCTGCTTATCGAAAACAATAAATGATAACTTAATAAGATCGTCGGTCGAGTTGTTTTCAGCTTTTACTTTTGAGACGCTGTCAGGTCGAATTAACTTTTCATCTTTAGGAGAACAGGAAAAGAGTGTCAGCAATAAACTCAAGAGCGAAATTATGACTTTGTGATTCATCGAAGCCCCCCTAGACGAACTCAAAAACCATAGCCAAGTCTTTTCCGCCCGTCTAGATCTGTCCGCGGGGCTGACACAAACCTAACAAAGAAAAAAAGCTTCCGTTTCAGGCAATTTTTTTATTCTTTTCTTTTGAACAGGGATAATTTTACGTTAAGTCCTTGATTTGCGAAGTCTATCTGGAAACTTAATTTTAGGGTGCGAAAATGAATCGGCATACTTTCCGGATGCAAAATAATTGCGCCGCGGAGCTGAATAATTCCTTCTAAATGATTAAAAATGCGCATCACCGAATCTTGCTGCAATCGAATACCATAAGGAGGATTGCTGATAATCCAGTAGTCTGATGCGGCATCGAATTGATCTGAGTTTAAATCTTCGCTGTCGGCATGGATAGTTTTTAAGTTTAAATTCACCGTAGGATTTTGAGATAAGAAAAGTTTTTTATTTTCCTGAATATTAAATATGGCTTTCTCATCGCTGTCGACCGCAACCATCTCGAAGCTTTTTTCTTGCAACAGCCACCGGTAATTTTTAGACCACGTTTTTGATCCAAACATTTTTGGTTTATTAACAAAACTTAGCCAACTGTAGTGGCGAGAAAAATTCGGAGTTCTAAAGCCGGCCGTTTCGAACAGCGTCGTCCCCGAACCAGCAAAAGGATCTAATATTTTAGTTTTCTCGACGTTGCTATTATTCCAGTATGTTTGCTGCGCTAATAAGGCAGCCAAATTTTCTCGAAGCGGAGCTTCACCCCGGTAGACGGCGTAGCCGCGGCGGTGCAAGTGATCCCCTGAAGTGTCTAAGCTAATAATCGCTTCATCTCTGAAAATACGGATAAAAATTTGTTGAACTCCCGCCTCTTTAGCGACGACTTCAAAGTGCTGACTGGCTAAAGCGCGCGTACAGGATTCGATTAAATTGCGTTCGTGGTTTATTCGTGACTTTGACGTTTCAATTTTTAAACTCACGCAGCCCTTTTCGATCCACTTCGGCAAAGGCAGAACTTTCATTTCTTTTTCGAACTGGTCGTAAAAACGCGCGGGAAAACGATGAATACGTATTAAAATACGATGAGCAATCTTAGTGAAAAAATTAATTTGATACCCCAAATGCTCAGGGCAAACTAAGGAAACTCCGCCGATTTCCAAACTGAGCTCGGGCACTGGCTCGCGGGTTGGAAGTCCATCCAAGTCCATCATTTCGAACCAAAACGATTTAATTTCTTCGACTAAATTTTTTTCGAAATATAACGGACAACTGATATAAAACGAGGCCATTAAAATCTCCAAAATAAATCAAAGAAACCGTAGTATCCATCGGCTGGATCCAAACGCAAATGCGTAATGTCGGTCGTGTTGATCGAAACTTGTGCGTGAAAGCGGTCATAGATCCAGATATAAGAAATGTAACCACCAAGGGCTTTTTTTTCAAAATTATAATTTGGCCCCAGCAGTAAGCGATCCCAATGATCCATGATCACTTCATAGCCCGTCTGAAAAGAGCTTGATCCTAACGCCTTGATCGCTGCAGAATCTGCGGCTCCTTGCCATTTCAATAATCCTAAACTGAGATAAATATGAGAAATCAATGCATCGGTTGAAATCGAATCCCAATACAAATTAAGATTGATTGTCGATTCATTTTCGGGAATCAGTTTAACGAACGACAATCCCGAGGAAAGAGTCGTTGCCTCGCTATCAATCAACTTAGCCTTGAAACTAAAGTTCGGCCTTCCCAACAGATTCGCAGTTCCAAACGTCTCTAAAATCAACCAATCTTTGTAGCCGTAAAGAATATTTCCCAAATAAGTGATTAACAACTCTTTTTCGTAAAGAGTCTGCGCCGTCTCGCCAATCGAGAAACCTTCGTAAACTAAGGGACGATACCGCGCCGATACTTTCATGTGATTTTGATGGATAACTAAATCGGTTGAACCGATAAATTCTTCATTCGACATAGAAAGATCCATGCGACGAATAATATCCCCAGATTGTATAAAGTATTTTCGGGACTGCCGCAGCAGTTTCGCACGAAGCTCGTATTTTTTTGGTCCTAAACTTTTTATGGAATTTAATTCTAAAAATGCGATCACACCCAATTTTGAATTTTGTGACAGGACAGGAATCACTTCGCCGACTTCCCAGTCATCACTATCTGTCAACGCCGTCACTTTTTGATAATCGACAAATTTATCGATAATAGCCGAGCGGCCATATTTGAAATCGGCCGTTGCTAGGCACGAAAATAAAATAATTAAGCCGAAAAGACCTTGGGATGAAAGTTGACGCATAATAAAGACAACAATAACGAAATAAAGCCAACTCCGAAAGCATAAAATAAACCAAACTGATCGGTCAGATAACCAACTCCTAGATGCATACTTATAACGCATAAACTTTGAAAACTAATTGCAAAGGTAATAAATTGCCTTCTGTTTCGCCCCGTCTGCTCTGAAATATAAGCTACAGATAAGGGGTAAAATGGCGCCATGGAAAATCCCATCAGAACAAAAAATAAAGGGTTAAATTTCATTCCTAAAATAAATAAGATTAAGGAAAGAATAAGTGAATAATTAAGCTGGGATTTCAACGACGAAGCGAAAGATTTAAAAGTAAAAATGACTCGGCCTAAAAGTAAAAAAACAAAAAAGTAAGTGACGTAACGACTGGAACTTTCTAAATCCATATTAAAATAAGTCCTCATGTACAGGGCTAAACGCGTAGAAACCATAATCTCGGCCATCACGTAGAAAGCAAATATTCCACCAAAACAAGCTAAAACCCAGAAAGAATTCTGTTGGCCTTCAGTTTTGTCGATTAAGGGATGCACTTCGAATTTAGGCTCAGACCGCACGCCGACAGAGGCCAGTGCAAAAATCATCGATATTGCCGCCGCGATAAAAAATGCGGCTCGCCAATTTCCAAAAATATGAGGGGAATACGAAGCAATTAGCGGGGCAATCAGGCTCGAAAAACCGTAAACTCCGTGAAGGCCAGAAAGTGCCTTGGACTGCATGCTCGCCTCAACATTTTCCGCAACCATCACATTTTGAGTAACGCCCATCAAACCAATGCTCAGTCCAAAAACAATCGCACCTAAAATATAAAGATAAAACTGTGGCACCGCACCCATGAAAAAAAGCCCAAGGGCCATCGTAAATAATGACAAACAAAGAACTTGAGCCAAATTGTATTTTTTAAACAAAGTAGTTGAAATAATATTTCCAAATAGGGCGGCTGCCGAGGCCGCCGCAAAACTAAAAGAGCCCTCGGCGTTAGAAAGTTTAAAGTAAGAAAGTAGTTCAGGAAAAAGGGGCCCTCGGATATTATCGGCCATACCAAGTACGAACATACTTAGGTACGCGAACAAAAAAGCCCAATATTTTTTTTCAAGCTGGAAAAACATTTCTACGAGCCTAGTACGCCTTTTAAAATTTTAAAAGTGTTAATAATCGTTTTTCGATCTACTTCGCCTGTAAAATCAATCAGTGAACGGCTGCCCAGGCAAGGGGCTACATTTAAGTCCATAATGCCCGGTGTTGCTCCGTGGTAGACTAAATAAATAAAAGATTCACGAATTAAATCCTCTTCGCTGTAACAGCCGTAGCCTAACGCCTGCACCGCTGTGGAATTAAATAGGTCTATTTTATCTTTTGCAGTTTTATACGCAAAGTCCGTCGCAAAAGTTTTGAATCTAGGGTACGCACTGCGCATTTCAGCGGCCGAGATCATGCCGTTTCGATCAACGTCGAACTGCGCGTAGAAAGATTCCATGTAATGCATCAAAATTACAAAATTTCTTATGTCCGCAGATTCAAGGCGACCCTTAGTGGTTGGCGTCACCCGCGCCACACCCATGGCTTCTTCATAAAAACTCAAAAATTCAGGTTCTGAAAGATGATTCAGGTAAGCGACCAAGTACGACAAATTACTGAAGTAGTATTTATAATTCGTTTTAAAGTCAGAATACGCACACGATTCCTGATTCCAAAAAAAACCAAATACATCTTTTTCGTTCAAGTTACAGCCCGCTTTTTTAAACCCTGCTTTGAAGTCATCAAAAACTTGACCTCCGCCCGTCGTTAACATGTTTAAATACTGGATCGTTTCAACAAAGCTCATCTTATTGTTTCCATCGGCCGAATATGGAAATAAATTCGCTTCCTTGAAACTTTTAGAGCCCGAATTAATGGCGCGAGGATCAAAAATTTTCACTTCGATGCCGAACGCTTTAAATTCGGCGTACCATTTAATGAGCCCGGCTTCCGTGATAAAAGAATTTTGGACACGGCGTGTGTCATTCCCATTTCCCCAACCAATGACCAATTGCCGCGCTAGAAATTTAACGTAAAGTCCTCGAACCAGATCTTGCCAGTTCTGAGCCCAAATTTCTTGATTGGCCGCAATCACCATTTTATTAAAACGATAAACGACCGGGCGTGCAGATAAGAATTCGGCGCGGTATTCGTTGACGGCCTCTGACAGCATGGACTGTTCTGCGGTATCAACCTGCTGGCTGAGGGCCGGGCTTTTTGAAAAATCATAATTTATTAGACTTTTTTGCAGAGCTGCTATTTCAAATCGTTGTGAAGTCCCGTCACTTTTTAAATTTGAAAAAGGCAATGAGTTAATAAAACTTAAATAGGTTTTAAATATAGTTAATTCTCGTCTCATGTTGACGAAATGAATTTTACGAAGTCCATCAAAACTTTGTGGATCTAAATCAGGGCCCGCTTGGAAAGCACGCACTAATATTAATTTATAGAATGAAACCAAAGTGTTCGCGCTCAAGCTGACCGGAAGAATTCCTTGGTCGGCAATCAGCGTAATCAAAGGGTCTAAACTATCGCTCGAAATAACTTTGGTTTTTTTATACTGCAAAGAGTTTTCTAAGATATTTAAGATGTCTTCCGTAAAACTAATAGTGTCATTTAATTGATCGGCGTTCTGAATCTCAAAAATCGCATAATTCTGACTGTGAAGATTATAAAGACGCAAGATTTCTGTGACGTTGAAAATAAATCCTTTGTAGTCAGCCAGGGTTTGAACTCCGTCGTCAGCGGTCAAAAGATTTTTAATTTCAGACGCCCAGTTGAAGACATCCGTTGAATGACCTTCAAAAAAATGAAGACTTAAAAGCAATTTTTTAAAGTCATCAAATTGATAATTTGACCTCACCAATTGGGTGGCTGCTAGTGCTTGACCCAGGCTCATGTTGAGCTGTTGGAAGGCCGCTTTAATATCTGCTTTTGAAAACTCTTTGTTACCTTTTTTAAAAGAAAAGATTGAAGCGTAAGGCATCAACCGAACGATCTCGGGATGGATGGCTTTTAATAAGTCACGAAGCTGAGTGACTTCTAGTTTTGTTAGTCTTTGGTCCGCCCCACCCAGCAACCCGGCTTTCAACCTTAAAATATCGGAGCTGGCTTCTTGAGAAATTTTCGCGTCACTCAGAAATTCATTAAAAATCTGAAACAAATCATCGCTTGTAAAAGAGTTCGCATCCTGTGTTCCCTGCACGCGATTTTGGAATTCGAGCAAAGTGGCATCCAGACAATCAAAGGTCTCGTTAATGCGACTTTCAGAAGATTTTGCTTTCATCAATTCACTGAGGTTACTGGAAACATTTTTTAAGCAGGCTAATTTTTCTTTTTTAATTTCAATAAAATCCAGTTTTTTGGGTTTCCCCTGCATAAAGTCAGAACAAGCTGTTAGCTGAAAGATAAAACTTAATTTGAAGCCCAACAGAATCAGGTTTTTTATCCTATTAAATATCATAACTGGCTCCAATCCATAACTGATCTAAATTACGATAAGTATTCATATTTAAGGTCGCATCATCGGCCGTATCGATGAGTACAATATCCGCCGTGAAAGACCAAGGACCTTTTACGATCAGCTTATTCTTAAAACGAATTTGCTTAAAGTGATCAGGACCGCTAAATCGATACTGAAATTGACTCTCCCATTTTAACTTTTTAAAGAAAAATTCTGTCAGATTAACCTGAAGCTGGGTCGCTTGTCGAAAAAGATAGCGCTGAGTTAAACTGGCACGGTCAGAAGACGCATCAGGTCCGACATCACGCACAGTTCCGCCTTGCGTATCGAAGTACGAGATTTCAAATTTAAAAGGTTTGAAATCCCAAGCAAAACGAGGCCCCCCACTGAGGCTGTCCTCTAAAACCGGAGTGTTCGCACTGTTTGAAAAATAGGCTTGCTGCGGCTTAGTGTGCAGAACAGAAAGCTCGATGGCGCCCCAATCGTCTTGATAACCGAAGTCAGCCGCATAAAGATTTTCATTAAATACTGCCGGAGTAAGATCAATTTTCGCACGGTTCACCACAAGTGTTCCGGTATAGCCGATAGCAAACTGTTGCGCCGGCTTGTAGGCCGCCGAGATATGGCTGAAAAAGCCATTTTTTTCACCGAAGCGTAATTGCGTCGCGTAAACGGATCTTAGAACCACATCTTCCGTGGCGGGCCGATTGATGTTGTAGTCGATCGGTAAAATTTGTCCCTGAAATTTAATATTTTGCGGTGGTGAATGAAACCAAGGATTTGTATTCTGAAACTGTCCGTTTTTAATTTCGTAGCCAGGGCCCTGATCTGGAAGAAAAAATGGCGATGCAAAAAGAGAAATACCCCAGCTGTCTTCGTCATGATCCCAAAATAGACCCGTGAGTCCCTGGTTTTCAGGAGCCAGTGGGTTACCGCGATACTGCGGTTGAAAAAAGCCCAAATTCCAATTTGAATCTAACGAAGACCAATTTTTTAATTTGCGACCGATGTGAAAGTGCGAGTAGTTTTCTGGCTCGATTGTAAAATAAATTTCTTTTATATTTAAATAGCTTAAAGCAGAATTACCGAAAGCATAAAAACCATCTAAATCGACCTTAAACGCATCGTTACTCTTCACGCTGGAACGTAACGAGGCTCCGATGAATGCAAAATTGTTGTGACTGGGGTCATCGAAATCCGGGCTGATAAATGAAAGCCCTTTTACAGAGACACTCGCAATTGTCTCAGAGCGAGATTCTGCCATAAATAGGAAAGTGACTAATATTGAGACAGCCATCAAAAGACTCTTCATAACTTTTGTTATATCAATGATTATGCCTCAAAATTCCCTTCGAGAGGCTCTAAAGTAGAATTCATGTTCAATACAGCATTTTCGGAAGTCTATTCTAGACAGGTGCCGGATTTTGTAAATAAACTGCCTTCAGATGAAAATCCTAATCATTCGTTTTTCAAGTATCGGAGACCTAGCCCAGGCGCTGAGCCTACCCAGTTTTATTTCGCTTCAGCACCCCGAAGCCGAAGTTCATTTTATCACCCGCGCCGATTTAGCACCCTTACTGGAAAATCACCCCTATATTCGAAAAATTTGGTCTTTGGATAAATCGACAGGCATCAGGGGTTTATTAAATTTAATTTCTTTACTTAGAAAAGAAAATTTCACGCATGTTTACGATGCTCATAATAATCTAAGATCTTTTATCATTCGGCTTTTACTCAGAAAACCAAAAACGTTGGCACGGCCCATGATGCGATTCAAAAGATTCCTGCTGCTGCGATTTCATATCAATTTATTTGAGCTGCCATTTTCGGGACAGCGCGATTTGATTAAGCCCTTAGAAAAGTGGGGATTCAAATTTCAACTGCCAAGTCCTCCTCAACTATTTTTATCAGGCCCGCTTCAATCCCGGGTTTCAGGTATGATTAAGAAATTAACCCACGAGAAATATTTTGTTCTAGTTCCTTCGGCTGCGTACGAATTGAAACGCTGGCCATTAACTCACTGGGAAAAGTTAGTGCAGTTAAATCCGTTAAAAATATTTATTGTCTTAGCGGGTCCCACCGATCATTTCACGAGCGAACTCAATAAGTATAAAAATATTATTAATTTAACAGGCCAGACTAATCTTTTAGAATCAGCAGCCGTCATTAACCGCGCCGAAGCCGTCGTCAGTAATGACACGGGCCTACTGCACATCGCTGAACAATTGGGTCGCCCAACACTAGCTTTAATGGGACCAGCACCCTTCGGATTTCCATCACGAAAATCAACGGTCATTTTAGAACGGCAATTAAAATGCAGACCTTGTAGCAAACACGGACAAGGTCCGTGCGTGAATATAAATTTTCAAGAGTGTCTTCGAAGTATCACTCCCGAAGAAGTCTCGGGCAGGCTAAACAGCCTATGACAGGTAAACTTTTTTTATTTTTCATTTATCGCCCCTTGTACTTCTTTTTAAAAGCGATTCTGTTTTTATTTCAGAAAGCTTTTAATCCTAAATTGCAAAGCTGGATTCAACTTCGAAACCAAACTTTAGATTTCGTTTCGGCTTCAGATCGTCCGCGGTTTCTATTTCATGCTTCAAGCGGAGAAATCGAATACGTAAAAGCCATGATTCGTGAACTTAAAACACTTCATGCCCAGGTCGATATTTTCGTGTCTTACTCTTCCCCATCTGCCATTAAGTTATTCGAGAATATTAAGCCTTTTGTCACTCAGTTTGTACCGCTGCCATGGGACCAGCCGCAGGCTATTTCCAAGTTTTTAGAAAAAATAAAACCGCACAGCGTATTTTTTGCTCGCACTGACTTATGGCCCGAATTTCTTTATCAGCTGCAAAAAAAAAGAATTTTAACGTATATTATTTCGTACAATCCCTCATTAACTTTTCTGAATCAGTTGGGAATAAAATATTTTTTAAGTGCGGTGAAAGGTTTATTTTGTATTCACACCCAACAAGTGGATGCTTTACGCTCGTTGCTACCTAACGAAGTCCATGTCTCGGCCCCCGGAGACACACGGTTTGATCAAGTTTTTTGGCGCCTACAACAACCGTCAAAAATAAGTGCTACTTGGAATTTTAGTTATGCTGTTTTGGGTTCAACTTGGCCAGAGGATGAAAAAGTGTTCCTGCCCATTTTAGCAGATGTCTTAAGCACTGGAACAAAAATTATCTGGTGCCCGCATGAAACGGCAGAAAATAACATCACGCGCATCCAGGAAATTATTAAAAATAAAAATCTGAAATCAGTTACTTTTTCAAACGCGATTCAACAGGGTCCTGGGGACTTTGATATCATGATCATGGATCAAATTGGTTTCTTAGCCGATATTTATCGAAATGCCGATTGGGCTTTTGTGGGTGGTTCATTTAAAAAAAAGGTTCATTCCGTAATGGAACCATTATGCTGTGCGATTCCCGTTATCACGGGACCCCTTATTCAAAATAGTCCCGAAGCGCTTCGCTACAATCGCATCATTATGAACGGACTTCCGGTGGTGCAAATCGTTAAAAATTCAAATGATTTTCTGGTGGCAGTCCAAAAAATAAGTCATCTGCAAAAAGTTGATTTTAAAAAACTTTTAATTGGAAATCTTGAGCAGAATCGTCATGCGACTAAAAAAATATTACAGCAGGTTATACGCTGGACTCAAGAAAGCTTAAATTCCTAATTCCAAACCAACTTAATTTTTCACCGTCGATAATAACCCCGTCGAATCCCTGCTTCAAAAGCTCGTCGTAGCACTTCGCGAAGGGAAAAGGTTCGCTCGAAAAAAGACAAAAAGATTTCTTTAATTCTTCCTCTGAAATCTTCGGGTATTTTTGTTGGTGGCGGGGCTTAAGGCCCATCAGTTTAAGATTTTCAGCGATAAATGTATTGGCTCCAATGACCATGTATGGGTTTTTCCAGATAACATAATCTACGCAACGTTCGTGGATATCTGGGGCTGAAACACCTTCTTTAATCAGCTGAGACAGAAACTTTTCCTGATTGATCTTCGGCACGACCGCACTATACCGATCAGCCAGTTGATTTAGAAATGGGGCTTGAAGTTCGGTCGCTAAAAACTTCAGATTTTCCTGAACGCTTTCGAAGCTGACGACGTCCGTGACCAGTAACCGCATGTGACTACGAGTCAGCTCGTCCGCCATTTCAACGGTATTTTCTTGTTTGTCCAAAATAACAAAATCGGGTTTCAAATATTGAATTTGAGTGAGGTCAATACTTTTAGTACCGCCGACACTAGGAATCGCTTTTATCTTTTTGTCGGGATGAATACAAAATCGTGTCCTGCCAACAACAAGCACATCTGCAGCAAGTAATGTCTCGGTCCAAGACGGAACTAAACTAATCACTCTTGGTTGTTTTTTCGCCATCAGCCTATTGTGTCAAAAGAGTGTTTGTTGAGTCAACGCCTAGTCTCACGTAAGCTAAATTTTTTATTGGAGCTTTTATGGAAAATTACTATCCCCTCCGTCAAAAACCAGCCACTACGCCTTTTAAGAAAGGTGACCTTTTAGTTCTTTTCGGAGAACTATTTAATCGCGGGTACGCGAATGGTTTAGTTGAAGAGGCCGAAAAACAGGGTCTAACAATCATTCGCGCAACCGTCGGGCGCCGCGATGAAAATTCGATTCTGCGTCCATTAACACCAGAAGAATGCGAAAAAATTCCTAAGCCTTTTATTAACGTTCCCTTAGAGGCCGGCTTTGATCTTGAAAAAGATGAAAAAGGTTTAACTCCGAATGACTATTTAAAAGATGTTAAGTTAAGTCAATGGCAGACCGCCCGTGTTCCCGAAGAAACAATTCGTTTTGCAAAAAATAAAGCTCGCTCAAGACTTCGAAAAAACACCCAAGAATTTGCGCGTCAGCTAGAACAATATATCCAGCCTGGCCAACACGTGCATTTTGCCCACCTTATGGCGGGCGGAGTTCCGCGCTGCAAAATCGTGATGCCTTTGATGAACCGAGTTTTTAAAGGAATTGGCGATCGGTTCATTTCCTCAGAAGATTTTTGGAAAAGTGGAATAGGAAATTTTCTGGAATCAAACTTTCACGAGGTGACTGCCGAAACCTTTAATATTCTAATCGATGAAACTTCAGCTCTTCGAGAAAAAATAAAATCACTGCAAGGCACAACTAGCTACGTAGCCTACGGTTATCACGGCACAGAAGTGATCATCGAAGGCCAGTACACCTGGCAATCGTATTCACCTTACTTGCAGGGCTGGGCCAAAAAAGATCTGGAAAATTATTCAACAGCGTGGTTTAAAAAAGGAATTTCGTGCTGTGTTTATAACTGCCCCGAAATTTTAACGAACTCGAGCTCGATATTTCAGGGGATTGAAATTGCGCTGTATAACTTAGTTCGTTCATTAAAAAATGATAAACCTCAATTGGCGTTAACTCAAAAAATTGAATTAGAATGTAAAACGGTTTTGAAAAATACCGATTCGCTTCACGAAGTATTTTCCATTGTTGACCGCTTTTTTAAGGCTCCACCTATGAGTAAGGCTTGCACTTTTGAAGGCTGGCCACATCATTCTAATAAAGAGCAGTTGGCATTAACGCTGAAAACGTCCGATGACATTATTGCCCTTCACAAAGACGAAAAGGTTTTAATGACGGCCTCATTAAGCGAACTTATTTTTAGATCCTGCGGATACATCATGTTACACGACGGCGCACGACCAAAAAATGCGGTGGCCTGGATTGGCCATGATGCTGTCGTTAACTGTTTAGAATAAATAAGGATCATCTATGTCGATAAAAATTGCTGTCACCGGTGGGCCTTCTGGCGGGAAAACAACACTGATCGAGGCTCTTAAAAAAGAGTTCGGTCAAAAGCTTAAAGTTGTTCCTGAAGCGGCCTCGATACTTTACAAAGGCGGTTTTCCGCGAATAAAAAATTATTCCGGTTACCTTCATGCGCAGAAAGCTATTTTTGCAACCCAGAAAGAAATTGAAGCTTTAACCATTGAAAATTATAAAGAATCATTGATCGTCTGCGACCGAGGTTCTTTGGATTCATTAGCTTATTGGCCTGATGCCGAAGAGCATTTTTTTAAAACTTTTAATACCACCCGTGAACTTGAATTGGCTCGTTACGACTGGCTTTTACATTTAGATACGGCGATGGAATCGGATTACGACACGACCAATATGGTTCGCACAGAAAGTTTTTACGAAGCTTTATTACTGAATGATAAAATAAAAAATAGCTGGGCGGCTCACCCGCAAAGATTTGTCATTACCGCATCGAGCGATTTTTTCTCAAAAATGAAACGCGCGACCCAAATTATTGAAGGTATTTTGAACGGCAGGTCTTTTGCCGAAATCACCGCTTCATTGCCTTGAATCAGCTGCGGGCGAATTCGGTTTAGAAACCCAAATGAAGTCCCCGCGAGGTCCTTCATCCTGTGAAGGCTTGATTTCACTTTGAATCTCTTCCTCGGTCCAGTTGGCCTGCGTGCCGTCATCTAAATTTTTAACAGCCCAAAGCTGCGACAGTGTCGTCACTTTTATTTTAGAATCGCGGGCTTGAATGCGGTTTGCTAAACCTCCACCATACTGGGCATGAAATTCGCCAACGACGATCACCAAAACTTGTTCGGGATGAGCCTGAAGAAATTGAGTCGCTTGCCAAGCAATCGTGTCGTCCCAAGTGCTTTGCGCCGTAAAATAACGATCTAAGACGGCCCCTGCGGGCACGTGAATAACTTCGGCAAAGCGTTTTTTATAGGAATCTCGCCCGATCTGAAACAGCGGTGGCATCAGCTTTAATTCTTCGGGTTTTAAACTTTCAACTCCCGTCTTCGCAATTTTAGAAGTCACAAAGCGCGGGATATTTAATCCGATTGAAAAGCCAGCCGAGATGAGTGGAAAGCGAAGTTGTTGTTTGTAAAACTCGAAACCAAAACCTTGCCATTGGACTGACTTTAAGAACTGGTCTTCCGTTAATTGATCGCTTAAGTATTGGTCTACAAACGCTTGATCTGTGTAATTTAAAAATTCCAAACCGACAGAAATTTTCATTCCTTTTTCACGCAATAAATTCAGAAGTAAAACATGCTGATCGCGATGCGTTGCAATCCCATGATTTTCCCCTAAAATAAGAATTGATCCTGGTAAAACGGACGCGATAATTTCTTGGGGTTGGGCTGGTTGGAGTGTCTTTCCATTCAACAGCTGAGCTTGAGCACCTGGCGCAATAAGTACTGACAAAAAGAAAGGCAGTATTAGTTGAAGAAAAATAGAATTGGTCGCTTTATTTCTCATTTGAACCCCCGACCCACTTATATTCCATTGACTAGCTGCTGTAAACTTACTTATAACGGTAGCTTAGTTAATTTTACAGAGGTGTTTTTATGGCAAAAAAATCAGGTCGCATTATAGTTACTTTAGAGTGTACAGAAGCAAAAGCCGCAGGGAAGCCAGTTTCTCGTTACACAACGACAAAAAACAAAACTAAAACGCCGGGTCGTTTAGAAAAAAAGAAATACAATCCAAACATGCAGAAGCACACTGTTCACCGCGAGACAAAGTAATTTAGTTCGCTATGATTCTTACTGATCAGGAAATTCTAAACTGTATTGAAAAAGGGCTCATCAAACTAGAGCCCTTTAATTTATCCTGCCTAGGAACAAATTCCTATGACGTTCACTTAGGAAAAACTTTAGCGCTTTATGAGTCTGAAGTACTAGATGCCAAAGCCCACAATAAGATTAAAACATTTGAGATTCCTGAAGAAGGCTTTGTGCTGATGCCCAATCAGCTTTATCTCGGCGTTACGCTAGAGTACACCGAAACTCATGCCCATGTTCCCTTTCTCGAGGGAAAATCAAGCGTTGGCCGTTTAGGAATTGATATCCACGCCACTGCAGGCAAAGGGGATGTGGGATTTTGTAACTACTGGACGTTAGAAATCTCGGCCCAAAAACCCGTCCGGATTTACTATGGAATGCCTATTGGTCAAATTATTTATTTTGAAACAAAAGGCGAAATCATCAACGCCTACAATAAAAAACCAAATGCTAAGTACAACGATAAGACTGCCTTACCGGTCGAATCTATGATGTTTAAGAATAAGTTTTAGTTATAAATCGTTTAAGGCTTAGCCGGAGTGACTAAGCCAACATCTTGCTTAGGCTTCGTTGAATCAGCAATAAAATTAAATATCTTTCCCAAATCTAGCCGCGTGCTTTGAATAATCCATTTGTCCGGATTTCTTATGAACGTGATGAAAGCTAGCTTTTCTAGAATTCCCTTCGGCGGACGACCATTTTTTAAAAGGTAAATAAATACGCCCGGCAAGTCGGAGTCGTTTAATTTATATTCCTTCGTTAAATCACGAATCAGATCATGGTAAATTGGAAATGCAACCAACGCTTCGGTCTTATCCAGGCTTTGATCTTTATTCGTATCGAATCTAGAAAAAACCATTTCCACGTACTGAACAATGTGCGGAAATAAAGCGGCATCGCCCAGATGAACCGTTTTTTTGTCGTTCGGAACATGTCCTGCCGCTTTTAATAGACTTAAATAAAATTCTTTCAGTTGCGCCTCTGTGTACAGCGTCCTTAAATTTAGAAAGCCTGGTAAATCAGAAAAGGCTTCG
>JAYTHR010000376.1:0-1060 GCA_043732425.1 Bdellovibrionales bacterium | reverse complement strand
GCTGTGATTTGAAATCGATATCACCTTCTTGGTACGAAAGATCGGCCACAATTTCTCCGCCCATGGCTTTTAGTTTCTCTGCAAAATTATCTGATAAGCCCACCGAGTAATCGCTTTTGATATCGCGAAGAATAGCCGCTTTTTTCATTTTTAAATTCTGGGTCATGAATTTTGCCATTACCATTCCCTGAAAAGGGTCAATGAAGCAGGCACGAAAAATATAATTTCCAACTTTAGTGACATCCGGATTTGTTGCCGAAGACGTTAACATCGGAACTTTATACTGCTGGGCTACTTGAGCCCCAATTTTCGAACGTCCCGAAGTCGCTTCACCTAAAATCGCGACCACTTTATCTTGCGTGATCAGGCGATTTACGACCGCTAAAGTTTCGTCGTTGTTTGATTTGTTATCGTAATTTAGTAATTTAATCTTTTTTCCGTTGATTCCGCCCTTAGCATTAATTTCTTCAACGGCCATTTCTAACCCACGCAGTTGATAAACGCCAAAAGTTGCAGTAGCTCCGGTATTAGAACTGTAAGAGCCTAAAAGGATTTCATTTTCATTTGTTTTTTTAGTGCATGAAAAAATAAAAAGGGAAGCGATCGCGATTAATGCAGTGTTTCTGATTGATCTCATTGAATCATCTCCATGACTAGTTGTTTGACTCTGTTCATTGAACTAAACAGATAGAATTCTGGCAAGATGAATTAAAGATTTATCTCCGGCTTTGACTTTCGCGGTGGCTATTACTAATGGGATTTCTACCAACTGTCGGGCGAACATGCCAATCATCATCGAGCTTTTACCGGCGATCAATGCCATCACGGCCGCGTGACCTAATTTTGAAGCCAAGATGCGGTCATTCGCCGTCGGACTTCCGCCGCGTTGTTGATGTCCCAGAATACTGACTTTTGGATCTAAGCCTGATTTTTTACGAATCGAATCCGCTAAATCATAAGCGCGCCCTGGTTTTTGCCCTTCAGACGTAATGATGATACTGCTGGTTTTACCGCGAGCTCTAGATTCTTTCAGATGTTCAATAATCTTATCAACCGGAAT
>JAYTHR010000375.1:0-1061 GCA_043732425.1 Bdellovibrionales bacterium | reverse complement strand
AAAGTGGATTCACTCGCAATATAAATTCCCTCATCTGCAAGCTTTGGTACAATCTGATGCGGACTTAAATTCATATACGCTGTGCTGACGGATGTTTTTATAATTAAAGCCCTTTCTGAATCTGTTAATTTATTAGCTGGTGCCGTTAACGGCCCATGCCGCTGATCTGCCGCACGCAGTTGCCAACGTTGCACTGTGCGCTCATCAATTCCAAACACGGCACAGGCGCGCGCCTTACGGCAACCAGACGCTACTGCTTCTTCAATTAAGATTAAAATTTTCTTCCGATCTTCTAACGAAGTTAAGACTCCTCGTCCTCGTTCGGATCGGGCCATAATAAATTGGCTTTTTTTTGGAGTATTAGTAGCGCTGATACTTCAGCTAAAGCAGAATCTTTTTTTCTTAGATTCTTTTCAAGGGCTGTAATCTTTAAGTCGCGATGATCTTTTTTGTTTGGCTTAATCTTTGGCTGATTGATTGATGTTAATACACCAGTACGCCATTCGTTAAGTTGTGTTGTGTGAAGTCCATTTTTACGTAAATACAATCCTATCTGCTCTTCGTCTAAAGAATAGGTTTCTGCAATTATTTTTAGAATTTGATCTGCTGAATACTTCGATTTATTTTTCTTGTGATTCATCGTCGACACATTAGCACATTCTGATTGCCAGCGGGTAACAGAACTCAAGGCTAAGTTGTTTTTTTCACAGAACTCTTGAACTGTTTGACTGCCACGTAGAAGCATCTTTTTGACGACAGCTTCCTTAAATTCCTTTGTAAATCGTCTTGTTGTTTGCATGCGTTATCCAATTTCACGACCCCTATGATTAATTAACTGACACGACAACTTCCCTGAAACAGGGGGGGTTCGCTCACGACTATTGCCGGACTCATCTTTTATAAACTCCAAATTAATCACTTTCACGTCCCTCATGGTTTTGCTTGCCCCGTTATAGCGGGGTTTTTTCACGTCTTCGAGCCTTTACGCTCAGGTCCAAACTTCTTTGCTGCCGTACGAAACAACTCTATTAGCTCTAGTGCTTTTTTATGAGAAAGTGAGT
>JAYTHR010000374.1:0-3865 GCA_043732425.1 Bdellovibrionales bacterium | reverse complement strand
GCTTGAATACTGGCACCTTCAGTCGAGAGATACATCGATATTAATTTCTGATTGTCCGCTGAATCTTCAACGAGTAAAACTTTTAGACCTAGAAGCTTAAGACCCTTTTTGCTGGTACATGGCACTACTTTGCTCGTGATAACACTTAATTTATCTTTTCCAACTAACTTCGCTGATAAAAGTAACGGAGAGTTGACCTCAATTAAAAATGTACTGCCTGCGCCTTCCAGGCTTGCCGAGAGTTCAAGTTTTCCACCCAGGGCTTCTGCCAGGCGCCGTGATAAAATTAAACCCAGCCCGGTCCCACCGAATTTACGCGTGGTTGAAGCGTTCGCTTGAATGAATGGCTGAAAAAGCCGTTGGGCTTGATCTGACGTGATTCCGACCCCCGTATCAAAAACTTTAAATGACAGTACAGGATCCGAATAGGAAATACTGAGTTCGACACTGCCTTTTTCAGTAAACTTAAGCGCATTACCAACGATGTTACTTAGAATTTGGCGCAGGCGAACAGGATCACTGCAAATGATATCAGGAATTAAACTATCAACGTTGAATTTGAAATCAATTCCTTTGTCCTGCGCTTTAAACATAATATGTGATGTAAACTCTGCTAACATGTCAGAAAACGAAAACTCAAAATTTTCGATCGACATTTTTCCAGATTCTACTTTTGAGAGATCCAGAATATCATCGATTAAACTTAACAGTTGTTGTGAATTACGTTCCACGATGACCATATAATTATTCTTTTCCGCGGGCGTCGAATGCGGATTTTTTAGCAAATCTAAGAATCCTAAAATGGCCCCCAGTGGCGTCCGTATTTCATGAGACATATTAGCCAGAAATTGAGTCTTCGAGGTGTTTGCTTTATCAGCGATTGCTACGGCTTGCTCTAGTTCAATCTGCACTTCTTTAAATTTTTCTAAAAGATTTTTTTGCTCAATTTCTAAAGTGCGCCGCTCGGTAATGTCACGAATTGCACTTGAGACTAATGTTCCACTCTCAGTTTGCAAA
Organism: Bdellovibrionales bacterium; assembly: GCA_043732425.1. GTDB lineage: Bacteria > Bdellovibrionota > Bdellovibrionia > Bdellovibrionales > Bdellovibrionaceae > Pseudobdellovibrio. The sequence goes on along the minus strand of JAYTHR010000374.1, from coordinate 2,848 downwards.
GGGCTCAGAGAGATATCAATAGGAAATTCAGTTCCATCTTTTCTTCGCCCATACAGGTCAAGTCCGCGACCCATCGGCCGTGAGCTCGGATCCGCTAAATATCCGGTACGATGCTGGACATGAGTTTCTAGTAAACGAAACGGCAGCAGCATTTCTATTTTTTCGTGAATCATCTCGAGGCGTTGATAGCCAAAAATGATCTCGGCTTTTTTATTCACAAGTTGAATCAGACCCTCTTCGTTGACAATAACAATGGCGTCTGGAGCTGTTTCCAGCAATCCGCGAAACTTTTCTTCAGCCGCACGAAGTTCATTTTTTTGCTGAAATAATTCAATAAAAATATTTGCTTTACTATTTACGGCAAAAGAGTCCAGCGGTTTCAATAAAAAATCGACCGCCCCACTTTCATAACCTTTAAAGGAAAAACTTTGTTCTTTTGCAGTTGCCGTGACAAAAATAATTGGAATATTTTTAGTTTTATTTGATCCGCGCATCAGTTCAGCCAATTCAAAGCCATCCATATGAGGCATTTTCACATCTAAAAAAGCCAAACAGAAATCGTGTGCCAACATCAACTCAAGCGCAGCCGTTCCTGATTGGGCCTGCGAAATAATGACATCGTCTCGTTTTAAAATGGCGTTTAAAGCAAAAAGGTTTTCTTTGACGTCATCGACAATTAAGATTTCAAACTTCTTCCGCATACTACTTTGTTGTTGCGATTTCAGAAGCTGTGGATCGGGACTCAGTAACTTTCTCAATGTGGCATCCAGACACGAATTAAAGACTGCAGTTTTTCGAGATCAACGGGTTTTGACAAATAATCATTTGTTCCGGCCTCTAGACACTTTTCCTGATCGTCAATCATGGCCTTCGCCGTCACCGCAATAATCGGAAGATTGGCGAACCTTTTTTGTTTTCTAATACGACGAGTGGCTTCATATCCATCCATCTCGGGCATCATAATATCCATCAGCACTAAATCGATTTGGGGATCCTGATTAAGTCGTTCTAAAGCCTCCTGACCATTACGACCTACAAAGATTGTAGCGCCTTTTTGCTCTAAGGCTGAAGTTAATGCAAAAATATTCCGAATATCATCGTCGACTAAAAGGATTTTTCGACCTTGGAAGACTTGTTCACGGCTCCGCACAGTTTTAATAATTTGTCGTTGGGTGACTGTCATATCGGCCTCAGGGCGATGAAGCATTAGCATCACTTCATCAAAAAGAATCTCGGGTGTTCGGGCGATTTTAATAATCATCCACTGCGAAATTTCTTTCAATCGATTTTCGATATCTTGAGGAATAGTGCCGGTTATATAAAAGAGAATTGTTACTAGATCAGCTTTATCGTCGGCAACCATTTTTTCGACTAACTCTAAACCGAATAAATCAGAGGCTTTAATTCCGACGACAATAGCATCGTAATGTGCGCTTTGATTTCTGAAAGTCACATCTGCTTTTCCGTCGACCCAAGTTATTCTTGTATTTTCGTCCGCGATAGTTTTCGTCATGATTTGCCGTTTTTGTTCGTCATTTTCAAAAACCAAAACACGTCCTTCCCTGCGAGAAAATTTAGAAGCCAGCAGGTCAAATGCATTTTTAATTTCGCTTTGCTTTACGGGTTTCTGCATAAACCCGATGGCTCCCATCTGAAGCGATATTCTTAAAAAGTCATCGGAAGACATGATGTAAACTGGAATGTGACGCGTTTTCGGGTTACTTTTAAGTCGATCTAAAACAGTAAGCCCTAAATGATCCGGAAGTTTCACGTCCAATAGAATTCCATCCGGCTTGTATTCCAAGGCTAAATCAAAGCCCTCATCCGCAGCCTGCCCAGTGATACATTTAAAATTAGATTCATGAGCAAAATCAAAAATAATTTTAGAAAATTTTGTATCGTCTTCAATGACAAGTAATGTTTTTTGCTTAGCGCTTAAATCAGCACGATCGTCTTCAAAGGACGTAATCGAGTATTTTTCAATAAGCCGGTATTTACCATGAGTTTCTTTTAATTTGTTTTCTATCTTTTTTTCTTCGGAGTGAGAAGTTTCCATCACTTCAGTTGAAGACACCTGGGGATTCGCGGCCAAAGAATCCGTAAAATTTTCTGGCAACAGTAAAGTGAATCGACTACCAGAATCTGCTGCGCTTTCGACTTCAATACTTCCACCCAAAAGCTTAGCCAGATCACGTGAGATAGATAAACCTAAACCCGTGCCCCCGTATTTCCGATTGGTCGTGCCATCGGCCTGGCGAAAGGCTTCGAAAATAATAGCTTGTTGCTCTTTAGGAATTCCAATTCCTGAATCACTGACTTCAAAGGCAATCATTTTTTTCGAATGACGATAAAGTCGAATCTTAACGGATCCAGTTTCAGTAAATTTAAGCGCATTCGAGATCAAGTTTTTAAGAATTTGATCGAGACGCTGCCGGTCTGTTTGGAAGGCTTGCGGCATATCGGACTCCTGAATAACCTCGAAAATCAGCTTCTTTTCTTGAGCAATGGATTGAAATGTCTGTCGAAGTCCCTCAATGACTTTTGCAACAACAACTTTTTCGACGCGCACATCCAGTTTTCCTGCTTCGACTTTTGATAAGTCTAAAATATCATTGATCAGATTCAGTAAGTCTTTGCTTGAAGAATAGATTGAACTTGCAAACTGAATTTGCTCTTCGCTCAAATTTTCTTTGGCATTATCCATCAAAAGTTTTGCCAAAATTAAAGAGCTATTAAGTGGCGTTCGCAGCTCATGAGACATATTTGCTAAGAATTCAGTCTTATATTGACTGGCTCGCTGGACCTCATTGGCCTTTTCTTCCAGTAGAACCTGGGCTTTATTTAAAGC
>JAYTHR010000373.1:0-3868 GCA_043732425.1 Bdellovibrionales bacterium | reverse complement strand
GTGTCACCGTGTTGCTGACGAAAGTGCAACACAATATCAAGAAATTATTAAAAAACTTCTCGAGCGAAATCCGCAACTTTGTATATTGGGCTTAACGGCAACGCCTTACCGCTTAGGCTCAGGATGGATATACGAATATTCCCAGTCCGGTGAATTAAAAACGGATAAGAAAAGATTTTTTAAGCAGTGTGTTTACGATTTGCCACTGTCTTATATGATCAGAAATAATTATTTAACGATCCCCGTTAAAGTAGATATTCCCGTAACGTGCTATGATTTTTCCGAGCTAACGGATAAAGATCGCATGTACACTGCTGCCGAAGTCGAAGAAGTTCTTAAAGCTCAAAAACGACTGACTCCGTTTATTATCAAAAATATCATTGATATAACCGAACGCTTTCACCGCCAGGGCGTGATGATCTTTAGCAGTTCTGTTAAACACGCTGAAGAAATTATGACGTACTTACCGCCGCAGGATTCGAGAATCATATTAGGTGATACCGAAATGGGGGATCGCAGCGAAATTGTTAGCGATTTTAAAAAGCGAAAATTCAAGTATTTAGTAAATGTATCTGTTTTAACGACTGGGTTCGATGCGCCTCACGTGGATGTGATCGCTATCTTACGCCCCACGGAATCGAACAGTTTATACCAACAAATCGTGGGCCGAGGGCTGCGCCTTTCCGACGACAAAAAAGACTGCTACGTTTTAGATTACACAGGAATGGGTCATGATATATTTGCTCCTGAAATAGGAGATAAGCGCCCCGCTAAAGACACGGTTCCAGTAAAAGTTCCCTGCCCTCAGTGCGGCTTCGAAAATAATTTCTGGGGCTACGCGGATGATGACGGGATTGTCATCGAACATTTCGGAAGAAAATGCAAAGGCGCCGCTCAAGATCCTGCGACGTTAGAAATTATACCTTGCGGCTACAGATTTCGACTAAAGCTTTGTCATGTCTGCGGTGCTGAAAATGATATCACGGCGAAAGCCTGCGAAAAATGTAAAGCTGTTTTAATCGACGCTGACGCCAAATTAAAACAAGCTAAGCTGTCAAAAAATTTCCACGTTTTAACGCCAGATAAAATTACGTTTGAGGAACGCCAAGATAAAAATTCTAATTCCTATTTAGAAATTAGATACTATGACTTTGACGCTCAATATATCAGTGAGGCCCATTTTTTTAATAACTCTTCTTCGATTAAAAAATTCAATATTAATTTTTTGCGTTCGCATTTAAAGCGTCCTGAGCTGGCGATGGATATAACGACCCCACAAGAAGTCATTAGGTTCAAAAGTCTGTTTCGCTTACCCGCGTTTGTCATTGCCAGAAAGCAGGATAAATTTTGGAAAATTACCGAAAAAGTCTTTGCCGAAGAACTTTGATCAATTTTGCACTTATTCAGGAGGGCTTTACATGCAGATTTTTTACTCGGATCACTACACTTTGCCATTGCCAGGTGATCACCGTTTTCCGATGAGTAAGTACAAACTCTTACGAAACTACTTGCTGGATCATCAGATCGTGCAGGCCAGTGAACTTTTTGAAAGTCCTATGGCCACTGAAGAAATGCTAACTTTGGCTCATACCCCTGATTACGTCGCGGCCGTAAAAAATGGTAGCGTCGATATTAAAATAATAAAGCGAATTGGTTTTCCCTGGAGCAAAGAGCTTTTCATCCGTAGTAGTGTCACGGTCGGTGGGGCTCTAGAGGCTACAAAGTCTGCACTTAAAAATGGAATCTCTGGAAATCTTGCGGGAGGAACGCATCATGCCCACGCAGACCGCGGTGAAGGCTATTGTGTTTTTAATGATATCGCCGTGGCGACCCGGTATTTAAAAAAATGTGGGCTAGCAAAACGAATTGCAATTATCGATTTAGATGTTCATCAGGGGAACGGTAATTCTAGCATTTTGTTCAATGACGACGGCGTTTTTATATTCAGTATGCACGGAGAAAAAAATTATCCGTTTATTAAAATACCATCCCACTTAGATATTGCGTTACCTGATGGCGTGAGTGATGAAGTCTTTTTAGAAAATTTAATGCTTGGTTTAAAAAAGATTAAGGAATTTAATCCTGATTACATTTTTTATCAAACTGGTGTCGATCCTTTGAAGGAAGATAGTTTGGGAAAAATGAACTTAACTTTTGAAGGCTTAATTGAACGAGACCGCCTTGTTTTAACTTATGCGCGGGACAATCAGATTCCAATTTCTTTAGCTTTGGGTGGTGGCTACGCGCAGCCGATCGAATTGACAGTTGAAGCTTACGCAAATACTTATAGGGTTGTTAAATCTATTTTTCCTAAAGCCTGAAAATCGATAAAATACGAAGAAAAAATCAAGGCTTAAAAAATTATTTTTTTTATTTAACTAAACCTTCATAATATTCGATAGGTTAACTAGTCCCGCATTGAGATCAACTGAAAATCTCAATTTAGCTAATTAAGTCTTATTTATATTATCCGAAGAGTTTGTATCTGCCGCTGCTATCTCGGTGAAACGAGGGCAAGTGTTAGGAGGTTCGAAACTTCTGCAGGTAAAACTCAACAGGAGGACATGTGGTAAAATTGATCCGAAGACACTATGTTAGAATGGAATTAAATAACCTTCCAGGTACAGCGCCACCACAATAAATTTCGTTCACTAACTTCGGAAAATCAAAAAATGCTCGGTCGCTCCGGGCATTTTTTATTTGGTTAACTCGTTTTACTTGCACGTAATTGTCTTCAATGAAAAGCGCTGTATTAACACGCCATCGGTTGAATCGACAGTCAATTGCCCGAATTGTCCAGCTCCAGAATTCAGAACTTGAATTTGTGAACTGACGATGACGTCGGTATTTTCTTTTGGCGGCACGCAATCCAAAATTCCGGGGCGTTGTTTAACGGGGCGCACAGACTGAAGGGTGAAGTTTTCACTGAGGGGCCCAACGAAAGACTGAGTTCCGTATTCTGCCGAAAGCTGCTGATGCCCTTTATTGGGACCCGTCGCAACTTCAATGTGTTGCGTGGCCGAAACTCCAAAATCGACGGCGACAAAACCGCGGAACTCGGCACTTTCGATTTGTAAACCTAAGCGTCTTGGTTTCTTAATATGAAGTACGACACGACAATCGGCGAAAGCTTTTTTAACTCCGCGATCGATTTGCACGTTAAAGCCATCATACAAAATCGAAAAACTTGTCGCATCAGAACTCATGGCGACTTTGACACTACCATCAGGGCAACCGGTGCCTGCGTAGTCGAAGCCCGTTACGGTAACCTGAGCAATACATGCTGCTGAAGCTAGCATAACGAATAAAAATAATTTTCTCATAGCAAATCTCCTCGTTTAAGCCGGGCCAAAGTGACCATTAAACACGGTACTCCTACCCTAGACGCAAGGATGAGGCCAAACTTAAGTAATTAATATTTTCTCAGAAAGACGAACCCTCTTGCTTCAAAAATTTGAGCTCTTCCGCTGTCGAAGCGCGACCCAGAGCCTCATTGCGATGAGGATAACGCCCAAATTGATCTATAATTTTTTTGTGAGCTAATTCGTATTTCAAATTATTTTCTAAACCTTTTTGTGAAAATAACTGCACGGCTTTTTCATGGGCTTTCTTATCTTCACTGTGCATAAACGGCATATAGATGAACGCTCTTTTTTCAATTGGTATTTTTTGATCATCACCTACGCGCACCGCTTCATCCGCAAGCGGCAGGGCTAATGCATCGCCACTAAATGCGTCTGATGAATCTCGAAACATATTGCGGGGAAATTGATCTAGCACAATGATTTCGGCTAATCGGCCGTCGGGTTCTTTGCGCCAGTTAGAGTTTTTTCCAGCTCTAGTTTCTTTGTATGTATCAAGAAAAAGA
>JAYTHR010000372.1:0-1063 GCA_043732425.1 Bdellovibrionales bacterium | reverse complement strand
TGTCTGCGGTTAATAAAATCGTAGGTATGCAAACACAGACCTTCGGTCTTGAGATGAAAGACATTCATCGGCCAGGACGCTTAGTAACTGTCAGCATTGCTCAGGGTCAAGAAGCGAAAACAATCGCGGCTCTTTACTCAGATAAAAATGTTGAGTACGTAGTTCCGAATTTTAAAATCTACGCCTACAACGCTCCGGTGGATGTAAACGCCCTTCGTGAACAATACGCATTGAAAAAAGTAAACGCTGAGCAAGCATGGACTCGCGCTGGTAACAAAGGAAGCCGCAAAGTTTTATTAGCGGTGATTGATACCGGTGTTGATTACAACCACCCTAATTTAGCACCGAACATGGTTGCTGGTTATAATTTCCACGACAACACTTCAGATCCAATGGACCAAACGGGAGCGCAAAATCCAGGTCACGGTACACACTGTGCCGGAATCGTCGGCGCTACTGGCGTGATTGAAGGTGGAACATCGGGAATCAGTCCTGAAGTTTCAATCATGCCCCTTCGCTTTTTAGGAGCGGATGGATCAGGCGATTTAAATAACGCGATCAAAGCGATCGACTACGCAATTGAACATAAAGTTCAGGTGATCTCAGCGTCTTGGGGTGCTTCGGTTCCTCGTTCGACAGCTCAGCCATTAATCGAAGCTATTCAGCGCGCTGAAAATGCCGGAATTATTTTCGTTACAGCTGCGGCGAATGATGGAAAAAATAATGATACCACTGAAGTTTACCCTGCGAATTCAGGGACTGCGAACATGATTACCGTTGCGGCTTCTGGAGCTTCAGATGCAAAACCAAGCTGGTCTAACTACGGTAAAGCTAAAGTTTCTTTAGCGGCACCAGGTGAAGGAATTATTTCTACTTTACCAGGTAACAAATACGACAATCTTTCTGGAACGTCGATGGCGACTCCGTTGGTTGCTGGTATGGTTGCTTTTTTAAAGGCGCAAGATTCAACATTAACAGGTGCTGAAGTTCGCTCATTATTACAAACAACAGGAGCTAAGGTTCAAATCGAAACTGCATGTAATTGCCGTGTTGATGCTTTCGC
>JAYTHR010000371.1:0-1064 GCA_043732425.1 Bdellovibrionales bacterium | reverse complement strand
CCTTAAGATTTGCGATTTGAAAGACCAATTTCTAATGTCCTTATACTATCTAAAATAATTAAAGAAAAAATTGAATAATTGGAATATAATATAGTAGTCTTAGGACTATATACGAAAGTCTAGGTAATTATGATTGAAGGTCTAGAAGCTTTATTTGCCTTAGAAAGAACAGGCACCATCAGCGAGGCTGCCGCGCAGTTAAGACTGACTCAGTCTGCTGTTAGTAAACGCATCCAAGCTTTGCAAAATGAGGTTCAATTTGCCGTCATCGAACCCGATGGGCGACGCGTTTCCATCACGGCCAAAGGCCAAGCGCTGATCGATCAGGCTAGACCGTTGATATCGGAACTTAAAAACTTACGTCATTTACAAGTTCTGAATGAACTGACTCAGTTTTCAATCGGCATTTCTGATTCCATTGCGGCATCGTGGGGACCGCGCCTGATTCGGCTGGCCGCAAAAAAAGAAAAAGGGATCCAGTTCAACATGCACGTTCATCGCAGCACGCTAGTGGAAGAAAACGTCAAACTGGGCCGCTATCACCTGGGTTTATGTGTGAGTTCGGTCGTTGATAAAAATTTAATTTCCGAAATCATTTCGGAAGAGCCCATGATTCTGCTGGCTAACAGGTTTGACCCTAGCACAACCAGTAAAAAATTAATCACCATCGAGCAAAACTCCGCCACCTGGAAAGCCGTCGGAGACAAAGTCTTAAAGCATGCGAAATTAAAGGACTTCGAACTGACCTATGTCGAATCTTTTTCCGCCATTGTTCAAATGGTGCAAGAGGGCTTCGGTCACGGTCTGGTACCTATCGGTGTCGCCTTAACGATGGGAGCTCCGAAAAAAGCGATTCAGCTACTTCTTCCAAATATTCAGCGTGAAATAAAATTGATTTCTAGAAAAAGCATTTCTTTACTTCCGGAAATTCAGTCCTTCCAGAAGTCTTTAAAGGAAACCTCTAAAGAATTATTTTAATTTTTTTCGGATAGTAGGTTTGATTGCGGATCTGCAGAAAATCTTTTTGCCAAAAGAAGCCCGTATTTGCGAAATGGTTGTTCCAC
>JAYTHR010000370.1:0-3877 GCA_043732425.1 Bdellovibrionales bacterium | reverse complement strand
GCCTCAGGAAAATAATTAGAATAAACAGAAAAACTTTTCATCACTGCACCGGAATGTAGGTCAGTTTAATGTTTCCGGAGCCTTCTTTAATTGAGTTTCCGCCCCAGTTAAATTCATAATACGTTATTTCCGGAGTAAAGTAGAAACCATATTTAGGGCGCCAATCAAGGCCAATCGCGTAGACTCGAGTTAAACCAAATTGCTGAGACATACTGAAATTACCACCAGGGTCGGCACCCGCCGCGCTTTGATTAATTTGTCCCGTCGTTTGAATAAACTGATAATTAAATCCAATAAACGGAACAATGCGCCTTTTCCATTGGTACCCAATTGAAATTCCGGCAGTCGCAGTTAAATTTTGAGTCATTGCCGTCCACGGATAGCCCGCAATACCCCCGAGACCTTTTTGATTACCGGATTTTTTAGCTATTTCGTAAGTTGTTTCAAAGCTCGCTGCGGCATAGCAAATTCCGGTCGGCGGATCTTCGACCAAACCGTTTAAAAGCCCAAATTTAGTTTTAAAAAATATTAAAGAAGAATTTTCTATTCCGCCACTTAATGATACCCGCGCCGCCGGATAATAATGAATTGCGGGTCGCGAAATAAACTTACTGGGCACGTCGATTTGTTTATTTGTTAGATCCGGAGGACGCGCCGAGGGATCTTCAATAAGATTTAATTCTTTTCCAATATTTGCCAGAAAAGAAAAGCCAAAGCTTTTACGACCGATATAGACCGGCGATTCCACTTCGGGAATAGCGTTTGTCACGGTCAACGAAGTACATCCCGTAAAAAATGACAACATGACTAAAAAAAATAAATTAAATTTTTGTAACTTTTTGATAAATTCTTCCAAACAAACTTTCGCCATTCGAGTTTTTCATTTCAATTTCAATCGTATCATCTGCTTTCATAAATGGAGTTGTCATTTTGCCATTCTGAATTTGTTCTATCATTCTTTTTTCAGCCAAGCAGCTAGATCCCATTGATGCGTCTTCATTTGAAACGGTGCCGCTACCAATTAACGAGCCTGCCGCTAAGTCACGGGTTCTGGCCGCATGAGCAATGAGTTCTCCGAAATGAAAATGCATTTCTTTGGCGTTGGCTTTTCCAAAAAATTCTCCGTTATAGCGAACATCTAGTGGCAACTGAACGCGCCCATCTTTCCAGGCCGAACCAAGCTCGGACGGAGTTATGGCTACAGGGGAAAGCACTTTCGTCGGTTTACTTTGAAAAAATCCAAAACCTTTTTCTAATTCTTCAGGAATAAGACCCCGTAATGAGACATCATTAATTAATACAATTAATTTAATGTGCGATAATGCTTTATCTGCGGAAACACCCTGAGGCACATGATCGACAATCACGCCAACTTCACCTTCAAAATCAGTCCCGTGCGAAAAATCAATCTGCGGGATATCATCGGTAGGAGCTAGAAATCGGCCGCTTTCAGCTTGATAAATAAGGGGGCTAGTTTGCAGCGTTGCGGGTAGCGGCGCATTTCGCGCCTGACGTACTAACTTTACGTGATGAATGAATGCCGACCCATCGGCAAAAAGCCACGTCCGCGGAAGGCAAGAATGAAATATTTTTTCGTCATTAATTTTTTCAGTCGGCACGTAGATATCTGCATTCAGCTGGTCATAAATTTTATTTAAATCGGGTGCAACCACTGACCATTTTTCGATAGCTTCACGTAAGGATGAACATACATGGCTGACACGTGCCATTTTCTTTAGGTCACGGCTAACGACAACAAGTTCCCCGTCCAAAGACTGTGCTGATTTTAGAGAGCCGAGCTTCATGTCACAGTTCCTTCTTAGAATTAATCAAAAGCGATCATCAAATTAACACCAACAGCGCGTGAGTTGCTAACTTCATTACTCAAATTTCCGGGAACGGTCTCGAAATAAATATCCGCACCCAAATTCGGAGCAAACTTAAACTGAGCCCCAATAGTTAAGGGGATAACTGAACTATTTATTTTAGTTAAACTTCCCGTCGAAAGTTGATCAGAAAGTTTTAAAGAAAGTGAAGGTCCAATGTAAATACCTGCATAGTCTTCAAATTTAAACATAAGCATAACTGGAATATCGAAATAAGTTAATTTACCAGTCACCGTCGCACCTGAAAAAACAGATTGGAAGGGACGCTCATTATAAAAAAGGCCGGTTTTAATTCCAAAATTATCATTGATATTAAAAACAGTTGAACCACCGACTTCGTATCCAATGACTTGGTTTGTTGAATCTGCCCCTGTAAAACTGGCAGAGCCCCACTTAAAACCAACTTCAACGGCCGGCATAGAATAAGAGATGCTTGATTTATGTTCGGTGTTGGCCACGCACACCGTTGAAATTAAAGTGGAACCTAAAATTAAAACTAAGGCTAATATGTTCTTCATAAGCCCTCCTGTTAGAAAAGCCTAACAACTTATAGTGTGAAAAACCAGTTCGGTTTTTAGTGATTGGCAGACATTAAGACTGGCCGCAGCAATTTGTAGCCATGACAATCTTGTTTTTCTAAATCCTTGGCCGCATCCTTTCCCTATGGAAAATCAAGGCCCTAGCCCCAGTAATGACCTTACACTTTATAATTATTTTCGAAGTTCGACTTCGTTTCGTGTGCGCATTGCTTTAGAAATTAAAAAGCTGCCTTACATTTATAAAACAGTTCACTTATTAAAAGATGGCGGGGATCAAAATCAACCCGCGTATAGAAAATTAAATCCTTTGGGTGGAGTGCCGACACTGGTCCATCAAGATAAAATAATTTCGCAGTCTTTGGTTATTTTGGAATATTTAGACGCTGCTTTTCCTGAGTCGTATCAACTTTTTAATCAAAAAGATCATCTTCACACTGCGAAGATGAAACAATTTTGCGAAATCATTAATGCCGATATTCACGCTTTTGGTAATCTCAAACTTTTGCAGTATTTAGAAAAAAAGCATAGCTACACCCAAGCTGAAAAAGAAGCCTGGGTTCAACATTGGTTTAAAGAAGGGTTGATAGCCCTTGAAAAATTAGCCGCCAGTTTTACGGAAGGATACTGCTTCGGTTCCCACTTAACCGCGGCAGATGTTCTACTGATTCCGCTTATGTTCACGGCTGAAAGATTCAAAGTTGATTTAACGGATTACCCAATATTACGCCGTGTTACTAAAACTTGCTTAACGCAACCGGAATTCATTAAAGCTCATCCCTACAAGCAAGTGGATACGCCAGATGAACTTCGAAATTTAGCGATTTAAGATTAAACGCGGCCTAGGAAAAGAAAACTCCATTTGTCGATAACCGGAACAAATATAAAAACAAGCATGCTAATATTCGTCCACATAAAAAAGGCTAACCACCGCTGCTGACCATCGGATTTGTAAAGTCTAAAAAATTCTTTCAGTAGCATGAAAGCGAATGGAAAGACGACGATCGCAAAAACCCAGCTGGAATTTAAAAAAAATGGGGATGCAACCGCAACGCCTGCGTAACAGAATGTATAAAGTCCGATATGAAATAATGTTCTCTGCGTTCCTAACATCGTGGGTAGTGTTGGAATTCCGCCTAAACGGTAATCCTCTTTGAACTTAATCGCTAAAGTCCAGAAGTGCGGCATTTGCCACAAAAACATAATCAAAAAAAGATAGACGGAATCGGAATTAAAAATATGTGAATTGTTAACGGCGTACCCGATCGTCACGGGAATCGCACCGGGTATAGCCCCCGGAACCGCAGCAAAAATCCACTTGGGTTTCCAAATACAAGTGTACAATCCATTATACAGAATGACAGATAAGACGGACAAGTACCCTGCGACGCTAGAAAGTTCATACAGCAAATTAATGCCGCAGAAAATCATGGCCACCGAAAGAATGAAACCCGC
>JAYTHR010000369.1:0-1067 GCA_043732425.1 Bdellovibrionales bacterium | reverse complement strand
GTCCCAAGTCGCCCAATTTTTTGAATAAGGGAAGATTAAATTTTTCTGCGCGGTCGTGCTGGTGAGCTTGGGGCTCCACTTCGTTTGAAACAAAAGATTTTAAAGTGTCGCGCAGCATTTTGTGCTCGTCGGTTGGATTTAATAAATCGAACTTTTTCCAGTCAGTCATACAGCCTCGTTCGTCATAATTTTTTTACCGTCTTGACTGTAACAGCTTAGTTGGCTCTGATAAAGTTTTTTAAAGTGAGCATGTCAGTCGACGGAGGGTCCTTGCCTATGAAAGCATCAATACTTGCCGTGGGAACCGAATTAACCACGGGACAAATTGCGAATAAAAATGCCGCGTGGATTTCTGAAAAACTAAAGTCTTTTGGCGTTGTTGTTTCCATGCACCTGACCGTTCCCGATGATCGCAAACTTATTTTAGAATCACTTCACTACATCGAACAGCATGCAGACTTAATTTTTGTCACCGGCGGATTAGGTCCGACCTCGGATGATTTTACCCGCGACATTATTACGGAGTGGGCCGAAAAGAAAATGGTTTTCGACGCCCAGTCCTGGGAGCAAATTCTAGAGCGTTTTAAAAACCGTGGCTTCACCGCCCGCGACATTCAGAAACAGCAATGTTATTTTCCTGAGACCTCAGAAATTTTAAAGAATTCACAGGGAACGGCAAACGGTTTTTCACTCGAACTTTCGAAAAATTCCCAATTAAAAAAAGTTTTTGTACTACCGGGGCCTCCATCAGAAATTGCGGCCATTTGGAAGGATCATATTCAGGCTTGGTTAGCTGAGGCCACAAAAAATTTGGATAAAACCTTTACAAAATCTTGGGATACCTTAGGCGTCGGAGAATCTGATGTCGCCGATCGCATTGAAAAAGTTTTTCAAGAGTTTTCAAACTTACGAGCGGTTGTGGAAATTGGATACCGCGTGCATTTACCCTACGTCGAAGTCAAATTGTCCTTCTTAGAATCGGCAGCGAGAAGCGTTCAGAAATTATTAATTCATATTGATGAATCTTTGAAGGAAATCACGGCGGCCAAAGATTTTCAAGATGTGGC
>JAYTHR010000368.1:0-3890 GCA_043732425.1 Bdellovibrionales bacterium | reverse complement strand
TCATAGCGACAGTTCTTTTCACCGGAATCTTCATGATCGAAGACACGATTGAAGTTGTCAGTGCGATTCCTGCTGAAGGACCATCTTTCGGAGTCGCTCCATCGGGAAAGTGAATATGCACATCGACGTTCGCATAATATTCTTTATCAAGGCCGAATAAGGGGCCACGAGATCGTACGTAGCTCATCGCTGCGGTACAAGACTCTTTCATTACATCGCCCAGCTGACCCGTAACTGTGAATTTTCCTTTTCCTGGAACAGTGCTGACTTCAACCGCTAGCAAATCGCCGCCCACTTCAGTCCAAGCCATTCCGTTGGTTAAACCAATTTCGTTTTGTTTTTCAATTTCTCCGTACTTGTACTTATGGGACCCAAGCAGTTCGACTAATTTTTCAGGAGTCACAACGTAACCTTCTAATTTCTTTGCACTAACTTTTTTGCCTTTACCTTTAGCCGCAGTTTTACCTTTGGCTACTTTTTCCGGCGTAGCTGACTTTTTAAAATCCTCTAACGTATCCGACATCACGATCTCTTTAGCGACCTTACGGAAAACGTTGGCTAACTGACGTTCTAAATTACGAACTCCAGCTTCACGCGTGTAATATCGAATCACATCGCGAATGGCTTTATCTTGAATTGAAATTCTGAAATCTTTCAAACCATGACTTTCAATCTGCTTTGGAACTAAGTAGTTCTTAGCAATATGGAATTTTTCTTGTTCGATATAACCTTCTAAATAAATGATTTCCATACGGTCTAGCAGCGGACGGGGAACCGTTCCCAGATTATTCGCCGTGGCGATAAACATCACTTTCGAAAGATCATACTCAATTTCTAAGTAGTGATCCGAAAACGTAGAGTTCTGTTCTGGATCTAAAACTTCCAGCATCGCTGATGCGGGGTCACCACGGAAATCGTTTGCCATCTTATCGATTTCATCCAGCAACAAGACCGGATTTCCTTTATCGACTTTACGTAGGGCTTGTAAGATCTTACCCGGCATTGCTCCGACATAAGTTTTTCTGTGTCCGCGAATTTCCGCTTCATCCCGAACTCCGCCCAAACTGATTCGAGCAAAAGATCGATTCAAAGATTCAGCAATCGAGCGCGCTAATGATGTCTTACCAACTCCGGGGGGACCAGCAAGACACAGAATAGGGCCCTTCATATTTTTTGAAAGTGAAAGCACAGCTAAGTATTCTAAAATACGATCTTTAACTTTTTCTAAGCCCCAGTGGTCGTTATCTAAAATCTTTTTCGCATTTTTCACATCATGACGATCGTCATTGTAATCTTGCCAAGGTAAAGACAACACCCAGTCGATATAATTTCTAACAACCGTCGCTTCAGCACTCATCGGCGACATCAGTTTTAATTTTTTAATCTCTTTATTAACCTTATCCT
Source organism: Bdellovibrionales bacterium (assembly GCA_043732425.1). Lineage (GTDB taxonomy): Bacteria > Bdellovibrionota > Bdellovibrionia > Bdellovibrionales > Bdellovibrionaceae > Pseudobdellovibrio. The sequence continues at coordinate 2,486 of JAYTHR010000368.1, read as the reverse complement.
TAGCCTCCTGAGGCATCTTCTTATCTTTACATTTTGTCGATAAGTCTTCCAGCTCAGCTTGGTAGTCGTCCTTTTCACCCAATTCTTTTTGGATCGCCTGCATTTGCTCGTTTAAGTAGTATTCTTTTTGCGACTTCTCCATTTGCTTTTTTACGCGGGTGCGAATTTTCTTTTCGACTTCTAGAATTTCAATTTCACCGGTCATTAGATTCAGTAAGTGTTCAAGACGCTTCGATGGATCTAAGATTTCTAGGACGGCCTGCTTGTCTTCTAATTTTAAATTCAACTGCGCTACAATAATATCTGCCAGTTCGCCCGCATTTTCGATGCTGGACACGCGCATTAATATTTCAGGCGGAATTCTTTTGTTCAGTTTCACGTAAGTTTCGAAAGTTCCCTTAACCGAGCGCACTAAGGCCGAAGCTTCTGTGGCATTTGAGACATCTTCGTCGATGGATTCGCAGTTGACGATAAAGTGGCCGTCATTTGGAACAAACCCTTTAATGCGAACCCGTCTTTTTCCTTCCACAAGGACTTTTACGGTTCCGTCGGGTAAGCGCAGCAGCTGGATAATCGATCCTACGGTGCCGATCGCGTAAATATCTTTTTCATCGGGATTATTTGTTTTAGCGTCTTTTTGCGCGGCTAAAACAATGTCTGTTTGCTTGCTCATGGCGTCTTCTAAGGCGTTGATACTTTTTTCACGGCCTACAAACAAAGGCATCATCATATGCGGGAATATAATAAGGTCTCTTAGCGGAAGTAGGGGTAGCTGCTGTGTTTTAGATTCGCTCATGCAAGGGCTCCTTCTCAGGTGTGTCTCAAGTGTTAAGAGCTAGGACATTTCTGAAAGAAACTTAGGTTAGCTGTTTTAAAAAATAACCCGGTCTAACTCTTATCTTTAAGTCTAAAATTTTCGGCCCAGAGTGCAAAGCATTTCTGAAAAAAATGCCTTTTTTGTTACAGTCTAGACCATGAGTCTGAAGGCCGACATAAGAAATTGTTTTAACTGGAAAAACTAAAATGCATTCCCAGGTGAAGTCGCCTAGATTCGCCGCAGTAAAGCTTAATAAACGGGTTCTTTCCTGGGACTTAGTACTATTTTTCCCCAAAAGCTCTGGGCTTCATTTAGATTCAGAAATTGATAGGACGTCTCATTTCGTGGCGTATTTTGTTTCACTGTCAAAGTTGTTTTCAGTCAGATCGGCCAGAAGCCCGCAGATTTGTTTTTAAACTTGGGTTTTTCTTTGCAAACAAATTCGGGAAACGGTGGTACGTATGCGAAGATTATTTGAAATGAAGACGGTTTTATTTTTAATGGCAAGCTCTATTTCTTTAAACAGTTTTGCTGGGCACTTAGCCGCAAAGTGTGTGATGGAAGAAAAAGCGGGAGTCATCACCGGGCATAATGTGGACCAGCGACTGCCGATTGCTTCTGTATCGAAGCTTTTTACTTCTTTATTTGCCGTAGCTACTAAAGGCGTTGATTCTCGGTTTATAACCAATTTTTATGTCCTACCTGCTGGATCAGATACGTTTGATGTTCACCTTCAAGGTTCCCTGGATCCGTATTTTTCAGAGCAAAGTCTGCACTATTTAATTTCCCAACTGAATAAAATGAATGTTTTCAAGATTAGAAACTTAACGTTCGATGAAAATTTTAAATTTTACTACAACACCAACGGGCGCCAAATTATTCCTGGGGTTCGCGGAGCTTTTAATCCCGTGGATAGCCAAAGAAGATTAACGGATCCATCGCCAGAACTAGTTAAAAAAATTCTAGCGAATAAAAAACAATGGCTACAAAATTACAATAAAACCTTAGCGAAATATCCTGACGATTTAGTGAAAAAACCTAGACTTGCCGTACAGTCTGTGGATTTTATGCCCGCAGCGCGGTTTACGTCTCCGTTGAAAACATCGGGGTACGTGCGTTCAGCCGATTTAACGACGCAGTTAAAAATGATGAATTGGAATTCCAACAATCACGCAGCCAATATGATCTTTGAATCCTTAGGGGCAAAACCTAAGTTTGATAGATTCTTTAGTGAAAAATTAAAGTTTAAGCCCTCTGAATTTGAATTCTATAACGGTTCAGGAAACAACGACACTTTTGATGGTACTTCGGGTACATACAATTCAGCCTCGTGTTCGGCGATGATCCGAACGGTTAAAGCTCTGAAACAATCCTTGGCCGCACAAAAGCATACTTTAGAAGATGTCGTTGCCGTTGTGGGCGCTGATCGCGGAGCCACGGTGCAAAGATATTCTGCGAACGTCGGCATTAATGATGGAGTCGTTGCTAAGTCCGGAACGATCCAATCGAACGTTGTTTTAGCCGGAATGATTAATACTAAAAAAGGAAATTACTTTTTTGCCTTTAACTTTGCAACCGCGGGATTACCAAGAATGAAGCATCCCTCGGCATCTCGAATTGCGTCAGCGATGCGCGCGGAATGGTCGCGCACCCGCAGCCAGATTGGTGT
>JAYTHR010000367.1:0-1070 GCA_043732425.1 Bdellovibrionales bacterium | reverse complement strand
ACGTGAAAGCATTTCTCAGGCCGATAAATTCAATCAGTTTGTTAAGACCCGCTCACAATTGATGGGCTCGGCGGTGGATCCAACTCAGTTAACTGGCGCAACGATTGCGGCTGCTTTTCAATCGGAACTAACGACCACATCATTTTTTGAAATCAATGAGGATTTAGATACGCACTCGAATCACGAAAAAAGACATCTAACAGCTCAGACTAAAGCGTGGCAACAGGTTGCTAACATTATAAAAAATTTGAAGGCAACGCCGCTGGCTGCGGATACTGCCGGCAATTCTACTGGCGAAAGTGTTTTTGATCAAACCACCATCGTGATTTTTTCCGAATTTTCTAGAACCCCAGCTTTGAATTCGTCTTTAGGTAAAGACCATAATCCGATGATGAACGCGGCCTTAGTTTCTGGGCCCGGCTTTAAAAAAGGAATGGATCTTGGTGGAAGCCGCATTATCGCGAAAAAAGATTCTGTTCGCGGCGTGCCTTATCACATCGCTTTACCTTATTCTTTAGATACGAATTCTGTGATCACCAACCGTGACGATTTTGTTGCTGGCATCATGATAACGCCAGAGGTTTTGATGGCGACTCTTGCTGAGGGAATGAAAATTTCTAGGCATATGTTTGGCTGTGCCCACGCCTCGACGGATAGTCTTCGCGCCCTATTAAAGGGTTAAGTCACTACCTCTGTTGCAAGAACTAAACAAAAACAGCAACCAAATTTGGCGCTGTCAAAGTTATGGACAGCTTAAAAACAACTCCATTCATTAGATCATGGCCCTGGGCTTGAAGTCTTACCTTGTATTAGCGAGGAGTGTTTATGAAAAACTTAATTTGGATCTCAGGGTTATTGTTTTTAAGCGTGGCTATTTTTGGTTGTAACAACAGCAGTAACAATGATCGGCCTGTTCCTCAGCCGGTCGCAGCTGTTTGCCCTCAAGGACAGTACTATTCTAACGGCAGTTGCTTTTCCGGAAATGGTTTTGCTGGCCCTTCAGCCTTCAACTTGAATCGTGGTTTTTATGCGGATAATTACTCAGGCACGAGCCGAATTACCGTTGTTAA
>JAYTHR010000366.1:0-1071 GCA_043732425.1 Bdellovibrionales bacterium | reverse complement strand
TTTTAATTTCATTGTGCTTAAGCCTTTCTTTGAATTCTGTGGCGGAACCATTGCGCTGCACGGCTCTGTTTCTTGAGACAGCATCCATCTTGAGTCCCGAAGCGACGGATTCTTTAGCGCGTGACTTGATTCACTCAGAATCGTCTCAGTACCAAGCATGGTCCGAGCAACTGGTCATCAAAGTCATGCAGGGTTCCATTCGAAAAAAATTGCTAGCCACGTGTGCCGAAGCGCAAGGGTGCCGTGAAAAAGACATCGCTCGCATCGTGACAAGCTCGATTGAAAACTCATTTAAAAAGTTTTCTGAATATAAGATGCACGCTAAGAAAATTCGGGGCTATGCCATACTGGTTGGTTTATCTGTAGGAATTGCAATTTCCAGTCAGTACGTTAAAGGCAGCTTACCGGCTCACGTTCAATGGTTAACGGACTTTGTGACGATTGCAAGTTCGATTGGACTTTACAAAGTGGGAGCTCCTCTGTGGGATTACATCGCGGGCATCACATCGCGTGGCGCTTTTCGCGTAAAAGACGGTAAAAGCTTTTTCCGCGACTCCGAAGAAATTGCCCGTTACGAAACTCATTACCGCTTGCTGCAAGAAAAAATGACTCCACGAGAACAGCAGCAAACGGCGCGCTTTTCTAGTTTGCTAAATACCGTCGAATCTACTTTTAGCGCGGCGCTGGAAGCGATTCAATCCAAAGACGCTAGTAAGGGCGGCATTGAAAGAGCTTCAGCGCGTATCGCAAATGCCGCGATCAAGGCGCGAAAATTTTTTCCGGAAGTCACTGCTGATGATTTGGATTTAGTTCGCACTGTTCAAATGGCTTTTACGCAGTTTTTGCCAAACGATGGCACGCGAGAAAAGCTTTTTACTTTAATCATCCAACAGATCGAAAAGTACGATGAAGCTTTTAAAGATGCCGAAACCGCTTCGATCTATCGTCAAACGATAAGACTTTGGGTAGGATTAAATAATTAATCTCAAAAAAGAATTCGGTTTTTAACAACATTTTTACCGCGCTTTCACCAAATTTTTACAACCTGATAAACTGGACCACTAAACCTGT
>JAYTHR010000365.1:0-3899 GCA_043732425.1 Bdellovibrionales bacterium | reverse complement strand
TCAGTCTACAAAATTAGGGCTTGATAAGTATTTAGAAAATCAGTTTGCTAGATTAGATAAAGCCTTAAAGTTAAAAAACATAAAACTGACGTCGCTGCAGTTCGATGAGTGCCGTGGTTATTGTATTCAATTTAAAGGTCGTACTCGGTTTTCCATTCACCACGATTACGCGGCAGACAAGAACGGCGATTTATTTAAAGTCAGTTCACATTTTAATGAAGAAGATAAACTGGTTCAGCTTAATATCATAAATTTAAAATTAGATCTTCACGAGCAGATTATTTTTTAAGATGTTCAGGCTTAAAAGCTGCAGGAAACAGATCTTTAAAAGAAAAAATAACCTCAGCATTTTGCAAATTAATCAGACGTACCACGGTTTCTGGATGGCAGAATTCAGACATCACCTGACGGCAAAATCCACACGGTGGCCAGGGTGAAGATTCATTACTGACGACGACAACTTCCTCAATTTTTTGCTGGGCCGAATTTTCGCTGAAGGCTTTCCAAATAGCGACGCGTTCTGCGCAGACCGTACCGCCATAAGACGCATTTTCAATGTTACATCCTGAATAAGTTTTGCCGTTAGTCAGTCTGAGGCTGGCGCCTATTTTTTTTTGTGAGTACGGAGAATAAGAAAACTGCATGCTTTCAATGGCTTGATGATTAAGATCAGTTTTTAAAGAATTCATAGCCTAGCTCCGTCAGAATTTTGGAAATCCAAATTAATGGTAAGCCCTGAATGGCTGTGAAATCATCTGTTTTTATTTCTTCAAATAAAATAATTCCATGATTTTCAATTTTGTAGCTTCCTGCGCAATCGAAGGGCTGATCTTTTTCTAAATAATTTCTAATTTCTGCATCTGATAAATTTCGCATTTTAAGTTGGGTTAAGTGATTCAGATGCCATTCTTGGCCGGCAGACAAAATGGTGACGGCCGTTATCAGCTGGTGTTCGCGGCCCCGCAAAGATTGCAGTTGCGTGAAGGCGCGCTCAAAATTGTGAGATTTACCCATGATTTTATTATCTAGGTGGACCAACTGATCTCCCGCAATCACGGTGCAGTTGAGTTGATCTGGTACCGAGTAAGCTTTTCCTTTTGATAACGCTTCGGCAATGCTTAGCGCAGAAGCTTGCTTTACTACCCATTCTTTTTTTGCGGACTCTTCATCAAAGAGCGGTTTTTCACAGCGAAAAGAAAGGCCCATTTTTTTCAGAAGCTCGGCACGATATTTCGAGGTGCTGGCTAGAATAATTTGTTTCACGACGGTTTCGTTTTATTAGCTTTCAGCGAACTATTTAAAAAAGTTTCAGCCTTTAGTTTATTCAGCTCTTTTTCAAAATTTAACGGCGTGTAAAGCTTCTGAATCGACTTCTCGGTCAGTTTAGTTTTCTGCTGCAGCGACAGCATCTGTTCCGCAGGCGTATAAAGGATATATTTTTTATTATCCGGAAGATGTAAAAATAAACTCAGCGCTAGCTTTTTGTTAGCACTGATAAGTTCTAGCGGGACTTCCAGCATCTCGTAAGAGTCATTCACTTCAATAATTAGGTGTTTGGGGTCAATCGAAAAGAAGCTGACTAGAACCTCGTGCGTGTCAACTTCCAAGCGCTCGAGGTAATCTGCTTTTTCTTCGGCCCAGCTTTTCAGGTCAATATTTTCCGAGTTTTCAAGATGAATATCAAAATAATCATTCTCGGTAATTTCATTCATATTCACTAATTGATTCTGCAGCCAGCTTTGCAGTATGGCCTGATAATCTTGGGGTGCCATTTTTATATCGCTGGCCACAAGAAGGTATCCGCACCAAGAATCACTTTGAATCACTAAGCAAACTAATTTCGAAAAGGAATTCTTTTCGGAATCTACTGTCGCTTCGCTTTCGCGGTAAGTTTGCGACATTTCGACAATGCGTTCTTTAATAATATTTTGAAATTCTTCTTTTAATGAGTTTCTTAAAGACTCATCCATTTTTTTTAATTCAAGACTTTTCAGCTTGCTTTGATTATTCTTAAGAAGTTGGCCTCGAGGTTTTTGATCGAGCACGATATCAGTTCTATGAGTTCCCGGAGTTTGATCTAATAACAAGTCGGTACGTTGGCCTGAGGCCAAGCCCGGCATATAAAGTGTTTTAGATTGCTTCGCTTTTTCTTCTCGGTTCAAAAAGTCTTGTAAGTTATCAGCGATTAATTTTTCGTCGGGCATGTAGGCAAATCCCGGGTCAATTTCTTCTTGGTAAGTCGAAAGCTTTCTGCCCGGCTTTTTGACGGGTGCAAGTTCTTTTTCGATTTTTAAAATAGCGCGTATGATGGCTGGTCCTGACAGGGGGGGATAAACGCGGTGGATAAAGCCCGAGCTATCTAGGTTGCGAATCTGTTCTTTACTTGGAGATTCAACGTAAGGAACTACCGTTGTGACAACGGATTGAACGATAAATTTACAAATAGTATGAATTTTTTCGTGCGGATGATCCCATGCGATGAATAAAACGGCGGGATTAAACTGAATAATTTTAAAAATCGCGTCTTTAACGTTGGATTCGGAAGCGACATCGTAACCTCGTTTTAATAAGTAACTTTCAACAGCTAGTAAATCTCGAGGGTACGCTTTAACAAAGAAAATTTTTGTTCCGTTATTTTCACTCATTTCAAAAAGTATAACCGTTTCTGGGGGTTACGAGGACAAAATCATTTAATTGGGCCCGACATTAGTCCTTACTTTTTATCAATTTTTTTGCTATCAGTAGCACGATGAAACAGTTATCCCCCATTTCTTCCGACGTTCAGGCCCAAACAGACCATTCGTTAATGGGACTTCAATGGGTGGGAATGGGTCAGATTCAATCGGCCTGCTTGATTCATAATTATAACGTTCCTTGTTTTTTAGACCTAGGAGTAAACTTAAAATCTGGTTTTCGGGGAATTCATATGTCGCGGCTCTATCAGGCCCACTTAGACCTTTTTTTACAGCAGAGCTTAAATTCGGAAAATCTAAAAAAATTTCTAACTGAAGCGCTAAAATCTCAGGACAACATCAGTACCGAAATTACCGCAAAGCTGAATCTTCAGTATCCGATGAAAACGCAGTCTTTGAAATCTATGCGGGCGGGCTTTCGCAATTATCCGGTGCAAATTATTGCCGTGCAAACACAGGAAAAGAAGTTTCAAAACTGGTTGCGTTTTGAAGTTTTGTATTCCAGCACGTGTCCTCAATCGGCAAGTCTTTCGATGGAAATGCTGAACTCACTTCAACAAATTCCCGCAACTTTGCCCGGAACTCCTCATGCGCAGCGAAGCAGGGCGGTGATTAGCCTTCAACTTCAGGACATCTCAGATTCTAAGGTCGAAAAGTTGATTACCACCGTCGAAAGTCTTCTGGGCACTCCGGTTCAAACTGTTGTTAAGAAAGTGGACGAAATGGAGTTCGCTCGGCTAAATGCCGAAAATCTGATGTTTTGTGAAGATGCCGTGCGCTCAATCGCTGCTGGTTTACTAATGGACTCAACGATCTTTGGTTTTAGCATTTTTTGTGAGCATCAAGAAAGCCTTCATCCCCACAACGCCTCGAGCTTTTTCCAGCACCAGTGGGTTCCTCCACAAAATTTGAGTTTTCATTAAATTGAGAATGATTTTCAATACCAAATAGCATAGTCTTACCCCGAGCTTGAAGAAAAGGGGATTTATGAACAGTTTATCGAACTCGGGCGCCAGCAATTCAATTTCACTTCCCAGACAATCTGATCACGAAATTATTAAGATTAATGAACGCTTTCAGTCAGATGATTTTAAGAAAATGATCCGCGCGATGGGACTGAAAATCACATCGCAAAGGATGTTGATACTTTCCTGTTTACACCATGCTGAAGTCTTGGCAAACGACCGTCACATTACCGCGCAAGAG
>JAYTHR010000364.1:0-1072 GCA_043732425.1 Bdellovibrionales bacterium | reverse complement strand
CGGGCGGCGTTGGTTTGATCGAGGAAGAATCCGAAGTTGTCGGCGGCCTAGACCGCGAAATCATCGCGCAATATATTAAAACTCAGTTAGGTCAAATCTTGTACTGTTACGAGCGTCAGTTATCGGCAAACCCCGATCTTTACGGAAAAGTGGCCGTGAAGTTTACGATCAGCGGTACGGGACAAGTGGAAACGCAAGCAATTAATGATACGACTTTAAAAAGTGCGCCGGTTGAAGGATGTATTTTAAGTAAGGTTGCTAAATGGAAATTTCCAGAACCCCGGGGCGGAACCAAAGTCTTAGTGACCTACCCGTTCTTATTTAAAAGCACGAATTAATGAAGTTTAGGTTTTAGTTAAAATTTAAAAAGCGACTTCCCTGAAGGAGAACACGCGATGAATGCACAAAAAATGATTTGCAGCTTGATGATCCTCATGATGACTTTTTCTTTAGCCGCAGCTGCTGAGGATAAAAAACCGGAAGCCAGTGTACCGAAGGGCTCTGATAAAATGGATCTTAAAAAATTAGAAGATAAATACTGGTCATCAAAAGATGATGACTACGGAGTCATTCAAAACCGAACTTTTTCTAAAACAGGAAAGTTCTATGGATCGTTAGTCTACGGAACATTGATGAATGACCCTTTCGCCAAATCAAAAATGGTTGGTGGAATGGCTGGTTACTACTTAAATGAAGATTTCGGTATCGAGCTTAGCTATTTAAGTTATGGTTCCACACAAAATGACACCGTTTCGGCCTATGAAAACCAATTCGGCGGCGTTAAACCAGACTTCGGCTTAGTGAAAGCCAATAAAGCTATTTCACTGAGTTACACACCGTTTTATGCAAAAATGGCCTTCATGAATAAAGCCATTTTATATTTTGATATGGGCTTCACTCTCGGAGCCGGTATGACGGATTACCAGCAGCAAAAAGTAACTAAAGACGGATCCGGAAATAAAACCCAGGCCAATGAGATGGCGTCTTCACCCCACTTTGAAATCGGCGTGATGCAGCAGCTATTTTTAAGTCAGTACTTTGCTTTTCGGTTAGATATAAAAAATTCTTTTTA
>JAYTHR010000363.1:0-1073 GCA_043732425.1 Bdellovibrionales bacterium | reverse complement strand
CGCCTTTATTTTTAAAAGCAGCTCCGCAGAATACTGGGAATACTTTTAATTCGATAGTCGCTTTTCTTAATACCGCTTTTAGCTCTTCTTCAGCAATGGCTTCACCGTTAAGATATTTTTCAATTAGAGCGTCATCGAGTTCGCAGATTTGTTCTATGGTTTTTGCGCGCTCGGATTCAAATTCTGATTTTAATTTTGCAGGAATTTCAATTTCTATAAAATCATGCTCGCTGCCACTTTTCCAAGTGAAAGCTTTTGATGTGATGAGATCAATTATTCCTTCGAAGCGGTCTTCCGCTCCGATCGGCATTTGGACTTTGATTGGTTTTGCTTCAAGTTTTTCCGAAATCGTCGAGACGCTCATGTTGAAGTCGGCACCGACGCGGTCCATTTTATTGATGAAGCAAATGCGGGGGACTTTATATTTATTAGCTTGTCGCCAGACTGTTTCTGACTGTGGTTCGACACCGTTGACTCCGTCAAAAACGGCTACGGCTCCGTCTAGAACGCGAAGTGATCGTTCGACCTCAATTGTGAAATCGACGTGGCCTGGAGTATCGATAATATTGATGCGTGTGTTTTTCCAGAATGCGGTTGTAGCTGCCGACGTGATCGTAATTCCACGCTCTTGTTCTTGCGGCATCCAGTCCATGGTGGCTGCGCCATCGTGGACTTCTCCGATTTTGTGACTTTTCCCAGTGTAGTAAAGGATTCGTTCGGTGGTGGTTGTTTTACCGGCATCGATGTGAGCCATGATGCCGATATTACGGGTGAACTTGAGATCAGCTTCAGTTTTAACTAGATTTGCTGACATTTAAATTTTTTGATTACCAGTTGTAGTGCGCAAAAGCCTTGTTCGACTCAGCCATTTTGTGGACGTCTTCTTTTTTCTTAATCGAGTTTCCACGATTATTATAAGCGTCTAATAATTCTCCAGCTAATTTTTTAGAAAAGTCTTTTTCGCCACGAGCACGTGAATACTCAACTAACCAACGCATTGCTAAAGTTAAGCGACGAGTGGGACGAACATCGACAGGAACTTGATAAGTAGCTCCACCGACACGACGTGAGCG
>JAYTHR010000362.1:0-1075 GCA_043732425.1 Bdellovibrionales bacterium | reverse complement strand
TTGGCCGTTATGTTCTAAATCGAGTTTGTACGCGATGCGATCTAACCAGTATTTCGAACCTTGATTTTGCTCATCGTTCAGCGGCCACTGCGTTAAATTTGGAACGAAGGTTTGTAAATTGCTATTGCCTTCATGACACGACTGGCAGCGTTTGAAAAGTCCACGAACTTCGGCGACCGTAGCTAGTTGTGGGTCCTGGGACTTACGAATTCGAAATTCCGGTCGTAAAATCAAATAAGCAATAAAATCATTCGTTCGTCGCCCCACAGATTCAAAAGCGGCCGTGACTTCTTGAAGCACAGATCCTTCAAGTGGAATATCACTTCCAATATACCAAGCCCAAAATTTTCTGATTTGGCAATCGACGTACTCGGGTTGTTGAGTAATGGCTTGACCTAATTCTCCGATTCCTTTTACTGGAATGTTGACCAAGTTGCCGTCAGCCTTTTTATAAATTAATTTTCCTGCGGAAGGTTCCTCATGCAATGTTAAAGGACTTGATCGAAAAGTCATTCCCAAAGGATCCAACTTGTAGTGACAGTTCATGCAATCAGACTGAGTTCCATGACGGGCATCCAGCGATCCCCGAATTTGATCTTCACTAGCGCTGGAAGCCAACGGAAATATTAAGTCTTTTAAATGCCCGTCGCTGTGGCTTTCAGGAATAGCTGCCGCCATCGAATCGCATAAAAAAATGCGAAATACGGCGGCCGCTCGACGACGATTTTTATTTAATCCTGTGGTAGCAAATCGAGAATAAAATCGTGGCGTCGTGATCGCACCTGCAAGGCGACTGTCATCACTTTTAAAGTCAAGATGTAAAAAATCGAGTGAATCTGTTTTTGATTTATCATTGACCATGGTGAAGATGTTGGACATCTGAACTGATTTATCTTGAGTCAGTTGTTGATAAAATAAAGCATCCGGACTTTGTCCCGAGATCAACGGCAGATCATAGGTCTTTCCCGTTAATAATGCATCCCACGAAAGATTGTCTTTAATCATCTTTCTGAAAAGGTTACTCGTCGTTGAATACTGAAGCGAATCTGTTCTAAAATTTTCGAAATCAAAACCA
>JAYTHR010000361.1:0-1075 GCA_043732425.1 Bdellovibrionales bacterium | reverse complement strand
CGTTCACTGAGGTAATCCTAACATGATCGACATGAATTTGCTGAGCGGCTAGACCCGACTTTAGTTCAGTTAAGCTGTCTTCGATCAGCTTCTTCACCGACTTGTCTTGCGTCTGCATATCAATATTCAATTTTCCATTCTGCATCAGAACTTTTAACTGAATTTCGCCCATGCCTTCCGGACTCATTTTCACGGTCATTTCACCGCCGCCTTTGATTGCCAGAAAATGCGCTTGCTTCATCAGCTCTTGCACGTTTTCATCACGCTTTTCTAAAAGCTGCGACATCGCTGTGGGCGATCCCGTTTTTTCTAACGGTGATGACATATGATTTTTAAATTCGGCTTGCGTTTGGCCCGCGTGAAGATTCGCATCGGGCTTTAAGTTGTCAGCTTTAAGTTCTTTTAGCGAACTTTGTAAACCGTCTTTATCCGGTGCTGATTCAGAATTATCATTCTTAGATTCTGAATTCAGTGCGGTTAATGCCGATTTATCCTGCTGCAATTTTTCTAAAACTTTTTGCTCAAAATCTTGTGACTTCGCGCCGGTAAGTCCTTTTTCTGTTTCAAATTCTTTCATCTTTTGAATCAAGCCTGCTGCGGCAACATGCTGCTTCAAATCAGACTGAAAGCCCACGTCTTGGCTTAGTTGATCTTGAAACGAAAGCTTTTGCGGAGCGATCTCGGGCTCTTGCTCCATCGGCTGCTGAATTTTTTCTTGTTGAGCTGGAATCACCGATTGCGGAATATCTTTAATCTGCATTTCTTCTGCAGATTTTTGAAATTCCAGCGATTCAACCTCAGCCATTTTAGGCGCCTCATCAAATCCTAAAGCACTTAGCTTTTGGCTCAGCTGATTTTCTAACAAGCTCATTGGATTAGCCTCAGCTTTTTGGCTGGCCAGATCAACGGCATCGATAGCTTTTTCTGAGTTCCCGTCGGTTTCGATCGTCGCCAGATTTATTTTTTCATCTGGAATTTCAAATTCATTCTTCGGTAAGGCCATGACATTTGAAATCATCTTCGCTTCGGGTTCCACCATCTTCTTCTTAATTTCCCCAGATGGCTTCTTCTCTTT
>JAYTHR010000360.1:0-12428 GCA_043732425.1 Bdellovibrionales bacterium | reverse complement strand
GTTTAGAACAGGGCTACAAGGCGGGTCGGCAGTTCTTATCTGATTATTTGATCCAAGAGGCCGCGCTTCTTCCGATTATTATTTTATCGGGAACAACCGGCACCGGAAAGACCCATTTACTGAACGATGTAAGTTCCAGTTATCCCGCGGTTGATCTCGAGGGTTTGGCTCACCATCGGGGGTCCGCATTCGGAGCTTGGGATATCGCTCAGCCAGCTCAGGCCGATTTCGAAAATCGTTTAAGTTTAAAGTTAATGAGTTTAGCGGCTAGGGAAAAAAATCTTAAATCGATTCTACTTGAAGATGAAAGTCGCATGATTGGCACGTGCCATATTCCAGAGCCTTTCTTCTTAAAAATGCGAAGTGCCCCCGTAGTTTTGGTTCAGGAATCCGTAGAAACTCGAACTGATAATATTTATGTCGACTACATCAGTTCGAAGATTAATCCGCAAAATACTTCGGATCAGGTCGTGATCGCTATTTTAGGTAAATATAAAAAGTCGGTGGAAAAGATTCAAAAAAAATTGGGCGGTTTAAGAGCTCAAGAATTATTGGGCGATCTTGCAAGCTGCGAAAATCAGTATCTTGAAAATAAAGAAATCACCGGAAACAAAGTCTGGATTGAGAAACTTCTTATTTGGTACTATGACCCCATGTATGTGGGTTCTTTAGAGAAAAGAAATCCGCAAATTCAATTTCAAGGGACGCGCGCAGCAATTAAGGATTACTTGCTTTCTTTGAATTGATAATCTGGGGCGCGAAAAGAATCAACAACGACAACGCCGTAAAAATAAAGGCGATCAAAGCTTCAAAGGTCAATCCTTCTTGGAATAGAAAATAAGCGATTACTGCGGCGATGACGGGTTCAATCAGCTTCCCGCACGACATCACGCTGAGTTTCATGTACGACATTAAATAAGTTGAAATAAAATGGCCTAAAAAAGTCGGAAAAACTATTTGTCCCATGACCGCAATCCAGGAAATTTCAGAGTATCCCGTGAAAGTCTCGTTGTTGATCAAGGCCGCTAACAAAAACAGAACGGCGCACGTCGCGTACTGGATACTGGCGTAAACTAAGTTCGAGTAGTGGGCGCGGGCACTTTTTCCGCTGAGCATATAGCACGCGAAAAAAAATGCGGACGATAAGGCTGCTAAATCGCCGTACAGACTTTCGCCGCCAAATTGAAATTGCTTATGGACCAGTATCGCGACAGCAAATGCTGCAAAAATATAGGCCAACCAAAGACTTCGACTTAATTTTTCTTTAAAAAATAAAACCGAACCGATCGTGGTCCACAGGGGGTTCGTGGCAAACAAGATCATCATGTTGGCGATTAGGGTGTGTTTGGCCGCGTATTTATAAGACCAAAGGTGGGCAAAAAAGAAAGCTCCCGATAGCACAACCCAGAGCAGTTTTTTTTCTAGCTTGGGCCACGGAGTTTTTTTGACCGCAAAAACGAAAAGTCCAAGCAATAAACTAGCAAGAGATAAACGCCAAAAGCCCAACACCGAAGCCGGCATTTGATTGAGTTTCGCCCATATCGATGAAGTGGATAAGCTGAGTAAGGCTAAAAAATAAAGCAGTGTGTGCAGCATGTTATGTGTTTGAAATCCCTAAGAATTCGAGCATGATTTAAAACTGAACACAAGTTTAATATAAAAATATAAAAACGAAATCAATAATTGAAAGGATTCGTATGAAACATATTTTAGTAATTGCAGTCGCTGCTTTAGCATTAACTGCTTGTAACAAGCCAGACCTTAAGTCTGACAAAGGCCAAGCCTCGTATGCGATCGGTCAGCAAATCGGTCAAAATTTAAAGGCGCAAAACATCGAATTCGATGCGAACACGCTCGTAGCATCAATGAAAGATGCAGCAACTGGAAAGTCAGAAATGACTAAAGAAGAGATCCAGAAAGCCATGATGAAGTTGCAAGAATCTGCAATGAAGAAGCAGCAAGAAGAAGGCGAAACTAATAAAAAGAAATCAGCTGAATTCTTAGAAAAAAATAAAACAGCAGATGGCGTTAAAACAACTGCATCTGGTCTTCAGTACATGGTCATCAAAGAGGGCGACGGCCCAATGCCAAAAAAAGAAGACAATGTTAAGTGTCACTACACAGGAACTTTAATCAATGGCGAGAAATTCGATTCTTCAGTTGATCGTGGTCAGCCTGCAGAATTTCCAGTGGGTGGCGTGATCGCTGGTTGGACGGAAGCTCTTCAGATGATGAAAGTGGGATCAAAATACAAATTATTCATCCCACCAGAATTAGGTTACGGACCTGCCGGTCGTCCTGGAATTCCAGCGAACTCAGCTTTAATTTTTGAAGTTGAATTGATCGAAATCGTGAAAAATACGGCTAAGCCTGCAGCCGCTCCAGCTGGAAAACCTGCTGGTAAGCCAGCGAAGAAGTAAATTTCGTGAGCTTTGATTTTAAGAAAGATCCTTTTGAAAACTTCTTAGAATTATTTAAGCTTGCGCAAATTAAAGGGGTGCCTGAGGTTAACGCCATGGCACTTGCGACAGTGAATGAAAGAAATCAACCCTCTGTTAGAATGGTCCTTTATAAGGGCCTCATTCGCAGGGGGTTTTCTTTTTATACCAACTATGATGGCCGTAAAGGGCAAGAACTAGAAAAGAACAACGCGGTGGCCGCTACTTTTTTTTGGCCCCATTTGGACCAGCAGATTCGTATCGAAGGACTTGTGGAAAAATTAACTTCAGAAGAATCCGACGCCTACTTTTCATCGCGTCCGCGCCTGAGTCAAATCGGAGCTTGGTCCTCAGACCAATCCGAAAGAATCGAATCGTTTGAAAGCTTTCAGCGAAAAATTAATTCCATAGAAAAAAAGTTTGAGGGAAAATCTATACCGCGGCCAGCCCATTGGGGTGGTTTTCGCATTGTTCCCAGCGAAATCGAGTTTTGGTTCGGTAGAGCCGGCAGACTTCATGAGCGCTATATTTATCAAGCTCAGGCAACTGACTGGAATCGTTTTTTACGATCCCCTTAAGTCATCCTGCTTTAAGAGAAAATACCAATAATGAAAATACTTGTCTCAGGATTTAAACCTTTTCTAGGTCAAAAAATTAATCCCAGTCAAAACTTAGCTCTAGATTTAGAGAAAAATTTTGATAACGTTGAAGCGTTAATACTTCCAGTGGAATTTACAAAATCCTTTTTAATTCTTCAGCAAAAAATTCAGGTCAGTCGGCCTGATTATTTAATTATGCTGGGACAGGCTTCTGGACGGAAGAATATTTGTTTTGAGAAAATAGCTTTAAATTGGTGCCAGTCGCATCATGCCGATGAAAATAATTTTCGACCGCAGCCGGGTCACCTTGTGCCAGAGTCAGAGCTGGCTTTGATGACGCTATTTCCGATTGATTTACATTACGAAGAATTAAAAGCTTTGAATAAAGCGGTCGAAATCTCGTTTTTGGCAGGAACTTATGTCTGTAATGATTTGTATTACCGGGTGCTTCACAGTCATCGTGATTTACAGGCTGTGTTCATTCATGTTCCGTTGGTGGCAGAGCAGGTGACTGAAGTTCAGGATTATTTTTTAGCTTATTCAGAACAGTTAGAAATTTTAAAATTATTAATTCATCGCTTGCGGAGAAACTAAGTAAAATTCAGGGATTTCAACCTGGAACGGTTCACCATCTTCGCTGATGAAATGATAAAACCCCTTCATACTTCCAGAAGGTGTTCGTAAAGGACAGGCGCTGTCATATTCAAAAACTTGACCTGGCGGAATACGCGGTTGAAGTCCCACGATTCCTGGGCCACGAACTTCTTCCATATGGCCTAAAGCATCGGTGATAATCCAGTGGCGACTCATCAGTTGCGCCACTGGGCCGCCTTTATTTTTTACCGAGATTTTATAAGCGAAAAAATATTTTGAAAGTAACGGGTCGGATTCCGATTGAACAAAGACAGAAGTAGCGGTGATTTCAAACTGTGGCGTTTCTGTTCGTTTTTTTAAACTCATGCATTAAAAATCTCATCAAACCGGAAGTTTTTCAAGATTAAAAAATAGGGGATAGTGGTCGGAGGGAAGCTGACTTTTCATTTCCATCGTTGAAGGTGGGTCTAAGGGAACTCCGGCAGAATTTGTGTACTTGTGCACAGTCGCTTCGGACTTCTGCAAATAAGGAATTAAAATTTGAGGAATAAAGCAGTAATCAATTTGTCGGCCATCAATCTTTCCGCCATTTTTAATTTGGTAAAATGTAGAACGTTTTTCGACACTTACCTGGGCTACCTCAAAAACATCTTGAAGGTCAGTTTCTTGATAAATGGGAAGGAATTCTACCTCGGGATTTGGTTTTCCGGCGAAGCCATTCAAATCACCGCACAAAAGAATAGGAGTTTTTGGAAACTCACTTTCAAGTTCCTTATAAATTGTGATCGCCATATTTAACTCTGCGGCCCGGCGTTCAGTTCCCCCAGGGTCGATTTTTTCGGGATCAAGCCGTGATTTTAAGTGTGTTAAAAGTAAAATTAGAAACGGCTTGTCCTTAGATTTAGAAAAAAGTCGAAGTTCCGCGCAGTCCCTTGAAAAAAGCTGTGAAGGGCCACTAATTTTGAAACCATGTTCTTGAGATGTGACCTCGTGGGGATACAGGAAATTAAGAGGCCGGGTTTTATTACTCAAAACTTCGAAGAAATAAGGGACCGTTTTTTTAATTAGAAAACCGACGTCAATATTTCGATTTGAATTCCCTTCAAGCAAAGCGCAAAAATACTTTGAATCAAGAAATAGCGAATTAAAACTCTTTAAGGATTCAAGGCCGCCCACTTCACACAGCATCATAATGTCTGCGTCTCGATCCAGAATTATTTTAGCAATTTCGCCACACTTTTTCAGAGGCTTGTTGTCGTAAATTGAAGTGGAAAGTTTTTGCCATTCTACCTCAGAAAGCGAACGGTGGTTTGCAGGAATAGGATGATCAAAAAGTAGAAATAAATTTTCTACGTTATAAAGACCGATCTTGATGTTGGCTGTTGATTTGCTGGTCATACCTAAGGCAAGATGATAGCAAACATATCGAGGTGAATAAATGAGTATTCGATCAGTGACCCAATCTTTTCTAAGTTACGAATTTAAACTAGCAGACGAACCTCAAGGGATTGTCTATGTTTTAGGATCTACTTCAAAAACGAAGACTCAAACCGAGTATCGCAGTCTGATTGAAAGTCACGCGCATGAATTTCAATCAGCTAAATTACTCGAATCGGATAAAAGATTTGTTCACTTTATCGGTCGCAGTGGCCCCGTTTGGATACTAAAGAACAGCGAGATTGAAAAAAAAGGGCAGCACTACGGATTACTGGATGAATCTACTTATGCTTGGTTTCGGGATCATGCCGGTATTATTTTTTCTTCGTGTAAATCATTAAATGTTGAAAACTTACAGTTTTATTTTTCACAAAACAAGACGTCTGAAATTCTGCACGCGATTGTTGTGGGCCTTGAAATGGCTAGCTACAATTTTTTAGCAAATTTAAACGATAAAAAACAAACGGGTCTTAAGCTTTTTCTGAAGGCTGATACTTTGAAGTTAAATCAAAACAGCATTCAGCCAGCCCTTAAAGAATCTGCGGCTGTTCAATTGGCACGTCACCTAGTTAATTTGCCGCCGAATTTACTGAATCCAGAAACCATGCAGCAAATCGTTGAAAACGAAATTCAGTTTCCAAATACCAAAATTTCAGTCTGGGATGAAGCAAAACTACAAACTGAAAATATGAATTTACTTCTTGCGGTGGGTGCCGCATCTAAGACTCCGTCACGCATGATTCATTTAAAATACCGTCCTAAGAAATCTTCGGCGAAAAAGCCCATTGCATTTGTGGGTAAAGGAATCACTTTCGATACGGGCGGTTTAGATATGAAGAATTCATCTGGTATGCGTCTGATGAAAAAAGACATGGGCGGAGCCGCCTCTGTTTTAGCTTTGGCCCACTGGGTAGCAAATTCTGGTTACAACCGCGCGTGTGATTTTTACTTAGCGATGGCAGAAAACTCTGTCGATTCGCATTCGATGCGTCCAAGTGATGTCTACAAATCCCGGGCCGGGTTCATCGTAGAAATTGATAACACGGATGCCGAAGGACGCTTAGTTCTTGCAGACGTGATGGACGTGGCCGCAACTCAAAAAGGAAAAGACGAACCCGAATATCTTATCGACGTGGCCACACTAACCGGAGCCATCAAAGTGGCTTTGGGTGCTGACGTTCTAGGGCTATTTTCAAATAATGATCAGTTAGCCGATCAAATGATTCGTGCGGGACAACAGGTCGGTGAGCCAGCGTGGAGAATGCCGCTAGTTCAAAAATACTTTTCATCACTCAGTTCTAACTTTGCCGATTTTAAAAATTCGGGCGAAGGTTTCGGTGGTGCAATCACGGCCGCTTTATTTTTAGAAAAATTTTGCCAAAACAAGAAATGGGCGCATCTAGATATCTACAGCTGGACAGATAAATCCACCGGAGCTTTATCGGCCGGGGGCGGCACAGGGCAACCCGTGCAATTGATGATTCAGTGGCTGAAAAGCGTATCTAAATAAGTTTATTCTTTGCTACCACTGGAATCTTCAGCATTTTCCTAAAATGCTGCGTTCAGTGTGAGTGCAGCGTAGTAATTCAAATTAAGTTCAACATCGTCTTTATTTGCAGAACCTTGTGCAACCGGAACTCCGATTTCAAGAAGTGCATTGACAGTTTTCACCGAAGGGGACTGAAATTTTACAACTAAGTCGGCGTCCCAGTTGGCTTGTGAGCCGTGATAATACTGATGTCCATCTCCGGAAATTTTAGGATCAACCGGAGATTGGTAAGAATTAAATAATTCGTACTTTTCATCTTTGCCGACCACCGCGCCGCGAATTTTGTAGTTCCCGACAACCCCGCCAGTAAGCCAAGAAGTTGCAGAATAAAGTGAAGTTATTTTTCCTTGAAATTCATTTCCTAAAGCATATCCATTTTTACTTTTTCCTCCCCGAAGAGTGACCTGTCCACGCGCCGAAGACATTAATTTGTCAGCCGTGTTCGTAACAGTTGTACCCAGAATAAGGTCCGGAGTTCCAGAGCCAAGTTGCATATTATAGGCAGCTCGCTGATTTGGGGCCGAAGTAAAATACTGATCGATATCACCCGTTGGTAGCGTCACGCTGATATCAGCCATTGTTTGATGAATAGACTCCTTTGATAACGGGGTTACGGCCATCAAGCGAACATCTCCCAAGCCCCCGGTATAATCTTTAGTTTTAAAATTTAGACCTGATGTCGTCGGTTCATAAATTGTTTCAACCATAGTTTTTGAATAGGGAACGAAGGTCAGCAATGTCCATTTTGAACTGTAAAGCCACGTTGCAGTGACTAAATTAAAATCAACAGACGATTTACCAAATTTATAAATCAGCGTGTTGGCTGCAGATTTACCTTCCATGTCGAAGTGGTAGTAGTTGTACGAAAGATAAACGTTGGGAGCCGTAGGTTTTGTCTCAGTTACCAACACTGTGGACTGAGCAGCGGGCATAATTTCTTTTTTAATTTCCTCAGCAAAAACACTGATGGAAGCGAATCCTATCATTAAAGCAAAGATCATCAACTTCATAAAGTCCCCTTATTTCTGGTGTGAGTAGGACTTAGACTGTGGCAAAAATGGGGTCAACTGATTTATCATTAGAATCCGCCAGGCTCGCGGTGATTGAGAAGAGTTTAAGCTGCTTTGAACAACATCAAATCGTTTCTTTAACCAAAGACTGGATTTTTTCCGGCACAAGTTTTTTCCATGCTGAATCTTTTTTCTTAATCATCTTCACAATGTCATCGGAGTGAATAAATTCATTTATTTCTTCGCAACCGGCAATGTCTTGAATCATATTTTGATCAATAAAATGCTTGTAGATGTTTCGGACATCTTCTTTTGGGAAAAAACTTTTCGTCAGTAAACAAATCTCGTTTGTTTTGTGAGGATAAATATAAAGTCGTGAGTAGCGTCCCAATAACTTCCCTAAACCCTCAAGCAAGCCGCCGCTGAGGTTCAGATAAAAACTAACATCGAACAATTTTTCCAGGTTAGTGGCCCCCACCACTAGTGCAAACGGCTTGGAGGAAGCAAGGCGCGCAAATTCCTTCAGCTGGTAAAACAATGTAAATCGCGTAATTAATGTCGGAATATTTAACTTCGAAATCATATCGACCCGAAGTAAAGACTCTTCTGCCGTTAAGGCTTTCCCTTTTCCGCGGCTATCTACAGTGAATTCGAAAAGACCCAACACATCCGTCGATTTTAGACTAAATTCTTTCTTAAAATGATCTAAGCCGCGCTTAAAGATATCCAAATGCGTGTTCGTCACGGGAGTGTAAAATCCGCGCTGGATCAGTAGCGATTTATCCCAAAGGTAATCTCCGGGGCTTTGCAGCTGTCTGTTTTCGTCGACAAGAATGGCTTCTGCCCAGCCCAGATGAACTAATTTCAGATTAAATAAAAGAGGATCGTATTTTTTAAATTCGTCTCCGAAAAATTCTACGATATCAATCGCTATTGAACCTTCTTTGATTTGATCGAAAAGGCCAGATAAAAATTGATCATGATCGGCCCGTTCGAAAAAACACGAGTGCAGAAGATTTACGCCTAATTTACTAAGTGTTTCTTGCTGCTGCAAACGGTGTTTATCTAGGAAGCGCACGTGAAGCATCACGGTTTGTGGTTCCGATTTAGGTTTTGTTTGAAAACGCACGCCCAACCAACCGTGGCAGGAATTTTTTCCGGTGGAAACTGTATCGGCGAAACTGAAGAAACAGCTTTTATCGCCGCGAGCTTCTGAAAGGCGTAAAAGCAGTTTCGAATATTCTTTATCCAACATTTTTTCGAGCCGCGGCTTGCAAACATAGCGGCCCGATTTTTCTTTACCGTAAATAATATCGCTGTAAATCATGTCGTAAGCAGAAATTGTCAGGGCGATTGTCTGGGACGCGCGGCCGGCCTGAAAAAACTGACGTGCAACTTCTTGGCCCGCACCGATTTCGGCAAAGGTTCCATAAAATTTTGTATCTAAATTGATGTCTAAGGCTTTTTCTAAAATTGTTTTTGATCGCACCATACTTATTGTTCTTTACCTTTTTCGACGGAAGAATAATTACGAGCCGAGCTATCCGTTTTTATCCAGGCTGTCAGCGCCAGACTCATTGCTTTTTCGACGGGAATATCCACCGGTACGATTTCGGCTTTGCTCACCAGTAACGTGTAGCCACCGAGTCCGTAGCTCATGGGAAAATAAACCGCGATTCGACCTGCAGTCAGCTGCGATTCGACGCCGATGTCAGAAAAGTTTTCGCGAGTCACTAAACCTAAGGCTTTCTTTCCATCTGCAAAATCAACTAGAACGACTTTTTGTAAACTCGAATTATTTTTTCCGTTGGAAAATAGATTCATCAGATCACGAAGAGGGGAATAGACAACTTTGATGAAAGGTATTTCCGTTAATTTTTCTTGCAGATTTTTCAGAAGGCTGGCGGTTAACAAGTTATTGAGCATGAGTCCCAGTAAGAAAATCAAAATAATTGTCGTTAAGAATCCAAAGCCCGGATAGTAAGCATTCGGCGGTAAAACGCTTCGTAGGAAAGAACCCAGCAAGTTTTCAACTATACTGACTCCGGCATAGACGATGTAAATCGTAACCGCCATGGGTAAAAAGGTGACTAGCCCGCTAATAAATATTTTTTGGATTTTTTTCATCTCCTTGAATGATTCACGAGGTCAAAATACGAGTCAAGTCAGCCTTTGTCTTGTTTCTGAGATGGAAAATAATTACTGTTGAATGACTATGAAACATCTTCTTATTCTAATTACAGCTTTATTTTTCGTTTCCGTCAGTCACTCTGAAGACCGCCTTGAGTTCGGTTTAGGGGTTGGTCCGACATATCCTTTAGCTAATAGCGCGTTTAAGGATCTGGCTAAAAAAGGGAATAATCAAAATTACTGGATCGGTTACGGCCTTGAAGATAATATTGGGGTCGAACTTGGCCTTGATATTTTTGACTTTGATCAAATCGATACTCATCATCAAGCGATTTCGCTCGCCGGAGTTTATCGGTTCCCGGCAATGAAAAGCATTCATCCTTTAGTGAAACTGGGTTTATCAAATATTCAGTCGAAGCTACCAAGCGATAGTCGTATTAATTCGTACGGTGGTAAAGTTGCCGGTGGATTTGAAGTTGATTTCAAATATATTTCCTTAGGTGGAATGGTAAATTATTATTACGTATCTAGCGCCGGCGACGCCGATATTTATAAAAATGTTCAAGCTATTGCTCCTGTTCTATTCATCAGTTTTCACGATGGGATTGTGGGCGAGATGGGTTCAACCTCAGCGGCCCCGGCGGCCACGGCAAATCCATCACGCTAACTGCTAAGAATTTTTTTAAATAATTCTAAATAAATTCTACAAAATAAAAAAGATTCTCAGACTGAGACAGCCTGATCTTTTTTATTTTATTAAAATTAACCAGAAAAATTTTTTACGGCCTATTTTGAGAGAATCGGCGCCCTTACTTTAGTCTGTATATTTTTACCCCGATACTAATGAGGTCACAGACTTTTAATCGGTGGGGTGTCCGTTGGTTGGTTCTTCATTAGCATTTACATTTATGATGTTTGCCAGTCTCGGATACGTTCACGCCGGAAGTCGCGTGATTCCTGGTGAATACATTGTCAAAATGAAATCTCAGGCAGGTGCTTCCGCAAATTCAAGTTTAAGTATGGGGCTGCATGCTGTTGGAAAAATGGGTGGCGCCATTAGCGTCAAGCAAGCTTTCTGGGGATCTACGATGATGCACGTGAAAGCGACTTCTGCCGCCAGTATTGAATCTTTAAGAGCGCATCCCGATGTGGAATTTATTGAGCCTAATTATTTACTGTCGATTGATCCAACCAGTGTTCAGCCTTTCGGAGTGCCGGCAGCACCATCGGATACTTACTCGCAATCGAATTCAAATGTTCAAGTCACCCAGGCTTGGTCAATTGAAAAGCCATCGAATCAAGGTGCTAAAGTTGTCGTTGCCGTGATCGATACGGGATTAGATACCAACCATAATCTTTTCAAAGATTCAAATGGTGTTTGGGTTAATCTGGCGGAAAAAAATGGACTGGCTGCAGTCGACGATGATGGCAACGGTTATATCGACGACATCTACGGCTGGAACTTTGTTGCCGGTAATGCGAATGTTTTCGATGACGAAAATCACGGAACGCATGTGTCAGGAATTATTCTCGGAGTCGGACAAGATATTTTGCAAACTCCGGTTCGCGAATCCAAAGTTGTTATCATGCCGCTGAAGTTTTTAGATGCGACGGGGTCCGGTTCTACGGCCAACGCGATCAGCGCTATTTACTACGCGGTGAACATGGGTGCGAAGGTGATCAATAACTCTTGGGGTGGTTCATCCTATTCGCGATCACTGCATGATGCTTATTCCTACGCGCACTCGCGCGGGGTCATGATTGCCTCAGCCGCTGGAAATTCGGGAACTAATAATGATTCGGCCCCGATGTACCCGGCAGCTCTGGATACTCCGAACAATTTAGCCGTCGCCGCTTCGACTGATTCTGATCTGTTAGCTTCATTTTCAAATTATGGTATGACTGTGCAGGTGGCGTCTCCGGGACTATCGATTATTAGTTCTGTTCCAGGCACGGGATGCGCGCTTCCGGGGTGTTTTCAAATCATGTCGGGAACTTCAATGGCGTCGCCTTTTGTGGCGGGGTTGGCCGCACTTGTTCTTCGAGAATCTCCACAGCTTTCTGGATATCAAGTGCGAAATATAATTATGCAAAATGTAAATACGTTTTCAGCCTTCAGTGGAAAAGTGTCGACCAGCGGGCGAGTGAACGCGCTGAAAACAATTCAATCGGCGATTTCTTCCGTTAGCGTCAGTTCGTACAATCCGGCCTATACCCCCGTTTACAAAGCAGATCGTACCGTGGCTTCACTGGCCGGCCCTTCAGCAAGTGCTGCGGGGTGTGGTCTCGTGAAAGTCGGCGCTTTAGTTGGTGGCGGAAGCGCTAGTTTTTCCGGAGATGACTCGTCGTCGGGCGGTGGATCTTCTGGTGGCGGGATCGCGGTTGTAATAACGATGATTCTATTACCGCTGGCCTTAGCACTCAGCTTGCGACGAAAACAGAAGGTTCAGGCGATGGCTCCCGAGCGCCGACGTCAGTTCGCTCGTTACAACTTAACAAAAGAATTAGTTTTAAAAATTGGTGACCAAGTGGTTTCGTGCGCTTCGGATAGTTTATCACTAGGTGGACTTTCTTTTTCTGCGGCATTTGAAATTAATAAAGGCTCAAAAATTAAAGTCAAAATTGCGGATCTCGATCACGAGGTCGATGGCGAAGTTGTTTGGTGTTCGCA
>JAYTHR010000359.1:0-1080 GCA_043732425.1 Bdellovibrionales bacterium | reverse complement strand
TGAGGAAAGACGTTGGTGCGCTTTTTAAAGTAGTGAACGACGAGGGGCTGACTGATTCCGCAGTGATCGGCGATTGTTTGAAACGTTGTTTTTTCGTGGCCAGCATGGGCTATGCAGAAAATTGCGGATTGCAAAATCTTTTCGTGAGTTCTTGTTCCTTTAATTTTTCTTCTCGTTTTTTTGATCATAACATCAAGCATAAGTAACCCCTAACTAATCGAAAGTTATAGCATAATATCACTAAATTGAGTACGTGCTAAATTAAAGTTGACGTCGTCTTTCGCAAACGGCAGTGTGTTTGGATCGACGGTTGGCTGTCAACTTTCTAAAAACCAATGAACAAAAAGGAATACCTGACTATGAAAAAGATCGCAATTTTATTGATCAGCTCGGCTTTACTTTCAACTTCAGCTTTTGCGAAACGAGCTCCTGAAAAACAGCAAGATGTATTAGCTGTGTGCTCAAAAGAATCTGCACGCGCGCCATTATTTGAAATTATAGGAGATTTAAACTCTTTCACCGGACTTCGTATGACCGCCCAATTTGGCGAGGTGATCTTAAAGAATATTCACAGCAAAACGCCTTACAGTGGTGTAGCGACCCTAACAAAAAGTGGCCCTTATCAATTTATTTTAAACGGTTATTCGACACCTTCACCGGCTGCCTCTTTGACCCATTCCGAAGAAAACAGTGTTCTTTTTGGAGTTTCCAGCGGGGCCCAGTTAACGATCACGAAAAATCGTGATGGCATTGAACTGACTAACTACACGTGTAATTTACATACCGCTCTTTTACTCAATCCCTAGTTTTAGTGCGAAAGTAGTTTCAATTTTTTATTGAGCGACCAGCTAACTTCTCGGTCGCTTTTTTTTAAATAAGACTCTTTAAGCGGTAGCTGTAGTCTTTTAACGCCAGATCAAAGTCACCCAGATCTTTAATAACATGATCTGCAAAAACTTTTGAAGGGCCCACGAATTGATCGTGCATAGGCTTAACTTGTCGGTAGAACTGATTATGAACGCCTTCGGGGTCACGCCCCCGTTCTTTCACATCGCGCTCGAGCCGTCGACTATAGCGAAG
>JAYTHR010000358.1:0-1080 GCA_043732425.1 Bdellovibrionales bacterium | reverse complement strand
AATCAGACTTACTTCAAGCAAAAAACCTTCATGCAATTTCTTTTGCGGCTTGAAATTGAAAAAAGTGTCAGCTGGGCTTTTACACTTTTACTGGCTCTTATTTTCGTCGAATCACTTCAGTTACCGATTAATTTCGAAAAATATTCACTCATCTTTTTAAAGGTAGTCCTGGCCTACAATCTGATTCACATCGCTTATTCGGCCGCCGAAGCCTTCGGAGAACTCATTACCAGTTGGACCAAGGAATCCAAACCGGGAATCGACGAGCAATTGGTTTACATGGCCAGTAAAACGTTGAAAGTTTTCGTCATAATCATTGGTTGTCTTATTGTGCTGCAAAATTTCGGTGTCAATGTCACGGCCCTGCTTGCAGGACTAGGTTTAGGCGGGGTCGCCTTGGCCTTTGCGGCCCAAGATACGGTCGCCAATGTCTTCGGAACAATCACTATTTTATTAGATACTCCGTTTCGTATTGGCGACAGCATAAAAATTGGCGATACCGAGGGCACGATTGAAGAAATTGGTTTTCGGTCCACGCGCATTCGCACCTTATACAATTCATTAATCATTATGCCAAATTCAGTGGTCGCTAAAGAAAAGATTGATAATTTATCCCGTCGAAATAATTGGATTCGCTTTCGAAATGTTCTGGCCTTAACTTTCGATACAACGCAGGAACAAATTCATCAATTTTGTCAAAACCTACAGAGCGTATTGCTTCAAGATCAGAATATTGACCGGAAACGCATTTCCATCACGTTCAATGGCTTTGCCGAATCAAGTCTGACCGTGCTTATTATTTTTCATTACCACTTAGGAGATACTGAGACCGAAGCCGACTGTAATCAAAACTATCTAGCCCTAGTGCATGATTTTATACGAAAAATGAAATTAAATTTAGCTTTTCCAACACGCACATTAATTGTAAAAAATAATGAGCTGCGGGGCGCCGAAGTCGCGCCTTCCGAAATCAGTCAGAAACTATAAGCTGGCGAGCCAGCTTTTGTAAATCATGAATTGTGGGTCCGAATCTTCGGATACGATTTGAACACGTTTTTTTTCTTTTTGATCTTCAACTAA
>JAYTHR010000357.1:0-3932 GCA_043732425.1 Bdellovibrionales bacterium | reverse complement strand
GCCTCGTAGCAAGAAGCCTAAAGTTGTTATCATGGTCACCCACCTTGCAAAAAAGAGGTTTATCTTTCAGAGTGGTCTTCGAGCCTTTTTTATTTTTTTGTCGAACTTTTTTCCACGACTTTAGCGCAGCTTTTCAAGCCTTTTACTCGATCCTTTTATAAAGTTTTTTCTCATTTTGAAACTGAAGAAATTCACGATAAAAACCGATAAGATACCGTGAGATCGCAGATCCTTTTCCTTATTTTTTTTCCGATGACTGTTGCTTTTAGTGGCTGCACGGGTATCAACAACACCCAGTACTACGAATATCTTTCTACTTCTGTTGAGGCGCCTGAATGCTTAACTAATTATTCTTATCCCTCCACGTTGAAGCTGACGGGTTCGGCAAAGTTTTTTAAACGTGGTGTGAATCTAATTACTCAGTACAACTCAATCACTTCAAAGACAGATTTGTTAAATATCGTCCTGGGCGATCCCCTTCAGCAAGCGCTTCCGATTAAGTACGCCGAAATTGTGGTTTATAATTCTAAAAATCAAATCGTTCAATGTGGTAGAACGGATAATGCGGGGCTGCTTAAAGCAGTCGATGGGTCTACCGATTTACTTTTACCCGCCAGTGCCGAAACTTACTTCGTGCAGGTTTTGTCTCGAGTGCGCGTGCAGTTTTCAAGTTACCCTGCGAAACCATTTTTTTCTTTAAGTACTTCTGTAAAAAAAGATAAGTACACTAACAAATTATATACTCTAATCAAAACGACGACTTCCAACGGACTCGATGATTTGAGCACGGATTTTTTAGCGTATGCCCGGCAAACAGATTCGGCTGAGCTTAACGGCGGCGCTTTTAATATCTTAAATGATATTTTTACAACCTATGCCTATATTAGCCAAAACACCGGAACAGTAGATACCCAATGCTTGAATAAAAAAGTCGATACTTATTGGAAAGCGGGTTTTAACCCTTTCCAATATCTTTACCCGCAATCAGACCCGAGTACTTTAGCTAACAATTCTTTTTATGACGGCTTCGGTGATAAAACATTAAATATCACTGGTGGGCGACTCGGAAACACGAGCCTTGAAAATACAGATCATTTTGATGACTTTGTTATTGTTCATGAACTAGGTCACTTTATTGAAGACAACTGCGGACAACTGACCAGCCCTGGGGGCAGTCACCAGATTGTTTCGCGCATTGACCCCCGCTTAGCGTGGTCTGAAGGCTGGGCGAATTATTTGGCCGCACAAGTTCTTTATAATAATATGTCCCAAATTAATCCTGAATTTGAAGGAAAAATGTTTAATGCCGGATTCACCTCGGCGACAGACCGCAAGTGGAGTTTTCTATCCAGCACCATAGGCTTTTCAGATTCAGGCCTAAATGTCGATAACGGAACTGGATTTATGTTCGATATGAAAAAACCCGGAAATAATCCGGACTCATGGCAATATGGCCCGTATCAAGGAAGTTCCTACGATAAAATCGATTCCGTCCGCTATCCTGGCGAGGGTCATTTCCGTGAAGGAGCCATCAGCCGCGGCTTTTTTAAATTAACAAATGCTTGCGGAGTCAACTGCGCGGTAACTCCGGTACCTTTTGAATATATCTGGCGTTCGGTGAATAAAATAACGGGAGCTGGCGATCCTTCAATTAAATTTAAAAGCTCGCATAACATTTTGGAAAACGTAAAAGCTTTACTGGGTGGCTCGTGGGTCGGCGACAATAAAAATAAAATTCAAAGTGAAGCTCTTCATCTTTTTTCAGATAATTCGTACCTCGCAGCGGGTATTAACAAATGGATTCCTTACGGAACGCCATTAAAGTCGGTTCAAACCTTGGCCTGCCCACCTGTTTATATAGAACCCAAGTCGGATGATCCAATTTTAACGGGAACGAATTCAGATCAACGCTATTCAAATCATTTTTATTCCATCGACTTCAGTGCCTTACCGCCCATGGATCAGATGACCGTCACCTTCACCAAACAAAATCCGAGCGGAACAAACACGGAGTTTGATTTATTGCTATTTAAGGAAGGGTATTTTTTTAATACTGATTATTATTGCTCGAGTTCTGATAGTTCGGGAACCTGCTTAACATCTTTTGTTCCCAGCCGCACAACAAGCGCCGACGTCGTACGAAGTGATCGTCGCTCGGGTTCGACACTGACCACAAAAAAATTAACCCTACTGAGTAATTTAGATTCGTCAAAGAAATATCTTCTGAATATCCGTGCTTTTACCCCGGGACTCACTATTTCACCGATCACCGACTACAGTTATCAAATTCAAGATGGGCTAGGAAATTACATATGTCCCTAACTAAAGGTTTCATTATTTTATTATTATCACTGGTTGCCGGGCTAAATTATAACTATTTTGCAAAAGCAAAATCGCAACCCGCGCCCCATGTAGTACCGCAATCTGAATTTAGCGGTCATGGCGTCGTAGACCGCGTCATTCAACTTAAATTTATCGAAGCTCAGCCAGCAAAAACAGAGGAAGCCCCTTCGAACATCAAAGTGGCGGTGACCGTACCTTTTGATTTCGAGCCAGAACTTCAATTCAAATGGCTATTAACCGAGAACGTAAAATTAGTTTCTGGTTCACTAGCGGGTAAAATCTCGCACTTTAAAGCGGGCGTACCTCAAGAGCTAGACATTCAAGTGACTGGTTTTAGTCAAATCGAAAATCGCCAAGTTGCTTTTCAGATTACAGGATCTAAAGACGGCCGAAAAATCTTCGCAGACGGAATCGTCGCTAGTTTAAAAGATAATACTTTTGAAAATATTGTTCAGAATGTTGAAAAAATTAAAGCCGAAAAGAATCAGGAATAAAACATGAAAATTATCAAAATTTTTTCACTCTTATTTTTTTTCAGTGGCTGCTCTGCTGGGATATCGAACTCAAATCCGGCAGCAGCCGCGCCCACTGTCGCCCCTGAATCATCGGCGTGCACGACTTCAACCGTTTATGCGGCGTCGGTGACAATAACGGGGACCGCTAGTTTCTATAAGCGGGGTTTAAATCTGACAAATGTGGGTGCTACCGTCACGAAAATTACATTATCATCCCCCATCACGACTCCGCTTCCGATTAAGTTTGCCGAAGTTCAAGTTTTGAATTCGGCCGGAGTCGTCGTGCAGTGTGGACAGACGAATGCGAGTGGGGCGTTAAAGGCTTTAGATGGAATTTCCAATTTAGTTATCCCTAACACACCCGGAAATTATACCGTTAACGTGTTATCGCGCGCGCAACATGTGATGACAGTTCCCATGGGTAAAACTTCATTTTCATTTGTGGCTTCCGTTAAATCGGATATTTATGCAAACAAGGTTTATTCTTTATCGCAGTCATTAATTTCTTCAGGAAGCGGATCTGTCGCAGTGAATAATCTGATTGCCTACGCGCGTGAAGAACAGACCCCTGATGTTATTGGTGGAGCTTTCAATATTTATAATTCGATTTTAACGACGTATGAATACTTAGCTCAAAATACGACAACTTCGAATTTAACCTGCTTGAATCCTAAATTAGATGTGTATTGGAAGGTCGGATTTAATCCGGCACAGTACCTTTATCCTAGCTCAGATCCGGCCACGCTAGGAACTTTATCCTACTATGTTCGAGGCCAAAACCAGCTTTTTATTAATGGCGGTCAGCAAGGTGAAATTAAAATTTCAGATACCGATCACTTTGATGACTCTGTCATTATTCACGAGTTTGGTCATCATGTCGAAGACGTCTGCGGCAAAATGGATTCTCCGGGCGGCACTCACTATGGACTTTACCGCATTGATTCGCGGCTAGCTTGGTCTGAAGGTTGGGGAAATTTTTTCGGGGCCCACATGATCCGAAATAACGTCAGTAGTCTTAATCCTGATTTAGTCGCCCAGTTGGCTGCTATTTCTACAGATGGTTGGATGTATTAC
>JAYTHR010000356.1:0-3950 GCA_043732425.1 Bdellovibrionales bacterium | reverse complement strand
TAGGCATTACGGTACCCGAAGCCTACGGCGGAGCCGGTTTAGACGCGACGGCAGTCGTTATTGCCCATGAGGAATTGTCAGCGAGTGATCCTGGATTTTGTTTAGCCTACTTGGCGCACACCCTTCTTGCAGTCAACAACCTGGTGGTGAACGGGTCGGAAGAGCAGAAGAAAAAATATTTACCTGAATTAAGTTCGGGGCAAAAAGTGGGGGCTATGGCGATGTCTGAGCCTGATTTCGGCACGGATGTGTTAGGGATGCAAACAACCGCTTTGAAACAAGGCGAGCATTACATTTTGAATGGGCGAAAAATGTGGATTACGAATGGCGCCCTAGATGACCAAAAAACGCCGTGTGATTTCGTTTGGGTTTACGCAAAAACCGGTGAAAAAAATGGGCGCACTTTGCTTTCAACATTTATCGTGGAAAAAAATGATCCAGGATTTTACGTGGGTCAAAAAATAATGGATAAATTAGGAATGCGCGCATCGAACACGGCGGAATTAGTTTTTGAAAATTGCAAAATTCCTGCAGATCGTTTGGTCGGCCACGAAGGTGATTCAAGTCATCATATGATGCGCAATTTAGAAATTGAACGCGTGGGTTTAGCGGCGATGAGTTTAGGAATCGCACGCCGCTCAATTTCAATTATGAATAAATACGCGACCGAACGTCACGCCTTCGGTAAGGCCTTAAATACTTTTGGTCAGATTCAGAAATATATTGCGGATTCCTACGCGGAATATAAAGCCAGTGAAGCTTACGTGTACAACACGGCTTTAAAATTGGATTTAAGTCGGTTGGGAAATCGATTAGATTCCGACGGGACAAAATTAGTCGCAACCACGATGGCAAAAAACGTGGCAGATCGGGCGATTCAAGTTTTAGGTGGCTACGGCTACGTGGGTGAATACGTCGTCGAAAGATTATGGCGGGATGCTAAGCTTTTAGAAATTGGCGGCGGGACCATCGAGGCCCACCAAAAAAATATCGCGCGCGATTTATCTAAAGATTATATTAAAGCTGGATTCTAGTGTTTTCACTAACAGACCCGATTGAATACGCATCCGGAAAATGGGCTTCAGCCGAAGACGTGATGAAGCACATTTTCCCCATCCTAACCTTAGAGCGGCAAAAAAAAATTATTCAGGTTAGTGGAAAACGCTGCTTTAACGTCGCTGTTGTATTAGAAAATATTTACGATCGTGGAAATACCAGCGCGGTCATGCGAACGGGTGAAGGATTAGGTTTCGCTAATTTCCACGTCGTTGAAACTTTTGATAAGTTTAAAGAATCTAACCGCGTGACTCAAGGGGCGGATAAATGGGTTGACGTGAAAAAATGGAAATCAACGGCGGAAGCTATATCCTATTTTAAAAAAAATAAGATAAGGATCTGCGTGACGTCATTGGAAGCGGCTAAACCTCTTCATGAAGTTGATTTTACGTCTCCGATAGCGTTAGTTTTAGGAAATGAAAAAAATGGAATTTCGAAAGAAATACTAGATGCCGCCGACGAGCGGGTGATCATCCCGATGCCTGGGTTCGTGCAAAGTTTTAATATCTCAGTGGCTGGGGCCCTTTGTCTTTATCAAATTTATCAGAATCGATTGCAGAAATTAGGTCAGAATTCTGACGTCACAGCCGCGCAGATTGAAATACTGAAGGCCCACTATGCTTTACGCACGCTAGATTCCGCGGCCGCCATTCTGGATGTTAAATTAAGGTCATAATTAAGACTTATCGACATGTTGCATTCTGAAGCTTCAGCGAATCAGTTGTGACCTTAGGAAAATTTCGATAGATTGAAGCTTATTTAATCCCGGAGGATTTGCCATGTTGACTCGAATTAGCCTGATCAGTTCAATGCTTATAGCTATCATTTTTTTATCGTCATGCGGAATGCAAAGCATACCAGAAAGTAAAAATGAAGTTGATGCTTCATTGGCTGAGATCACAAATCAGTATAAGCGCCGTGCCGACCTTGTTCCAAACTTAGTTAACGTTGTTAAAGGCTACGCCACGCACGAAAAAGAAACCTTAGAAGGCGTTATTGAAGCGCGCGCAAAAGCGACCCAAATCACGATTGATCCATCAAAAGTGTCTCCGGAAAAATTAGCCGAATTTCAGAAAGCTCAAGGTCAACTATCGCAGGCTTTAGGCCGTTTGATGGTCGTCTCTGAGAATTATCCGCAGCTAAAGGCGGACACGGGATTTCGTGATCTGCAAGCGCAAATTGAAGGAACTGAAAACCGCGTGACGGTCGCGCGCAATCGCTACATTCAATCGGTAAAAGGCTTTAATAACCTTGTTGCTGTTCCGCCAACTAGCTGGACAAATTCGATCATGTATCATTTTGAAAAATTACCGCAGTGGGATGTCTCGTCGGCTGAAGAGAAAAAGAAAAACGAAGCGGCTCCAGAAGTTAAATTTTAATTACGATGTTGTCGGCACGACTTATTACTTTATTTTTTGTTGGTCTTTTTCTTAGCTTGCAAAGTTTTGCTTTCAAGGTGCCGAACTTAAGTGGTCCGGTCATTGATGAACCCGGGTTGTTATCGACGAATGCCAAAGCAAACTTGGATCAAACGATACGAGAACTAAAGCAGCGAAACGGCCCGCAAGTTCAGGTCTTCGTAACATCCTCGTTACAGGATGAAGAAATTGCAAGTGTTGCGATTCAGATATTTGATCAATGGAAATTAGGCGATGCGAAAAAAAGTAACGGAATTTTATTTTTAATTGCTCCGGCAGAAAAAAAAATGCGCATCGAGGTCGGTCAAGGTCTTGAAGGTGATCTTCCCGATGTGATTGCCAAAAGAATTATTTCTGACGTCGTTAGCCCTTATTTTAAACGGAAAGAGTATGACTACGGAGTTCTACAAGGTGTCGCTGCGATCATTCACTACATCGACGCGACCCCAGAACAAAAAGCGGAACTGCAGCAACAAGAGTCCAATCGGTCCCGCGGTAGTGGTGGCGTTGGGCTATTAGGTTTTTTGCTGAATCATAATCCCTTACTTATTCTATTTTTGCTTTTTGCGGTGATTAAAATTATCTCGTCGTTATTCGGCGGCGGAGGTCGCGGCGGCGGTGGTTTTTACGGAGGCTTCGGGGGCGGGGGTTTCGGTTCCGGCGGCGGTGGTGGCAGCTGGGGTGGCGGCGGTGGAAGCTCTTCTGGCGGCGGCGCTTCGGGGGACTGGTAATGTTTTTAAAACGAAAAATAAAAAATATTGATGTGAAAAAAATTGAAAATGCGATTCATGACTTTGAATCGGCGGTTGATTTTGAATTAGTGCCGGTGATTTCTGAGCGTTCTAGTTTTATTGAACACATTGCGTGGATCGTAACGCTAGCCTTAGTGGTGTTATTTATTAGTATTCTAGAACAAGTCTTGCAGGATTCCTGGGCTTCGAAAACTGTTTTCTACGTGGTCGCCATTATTTTAGCCGTGGTTCTAGGTCATGTTGCAAACCGCTTTGATGTGGTCACCCGGTTTTTTATTTCGAAACATGAACGACAACGGCAAGTTTTTGAGAAAGCTCAGCGTATTTTCTTTTTAAAGCGGTTGAATGAAAGAAAAAGCCACCATGCTTTGCTTTTGTATATTTCGATTATGGAAAAGGGAATCGTCGTCTTACCTGATCCAAGTATGAAACACGAAGATTTTAAGGGGATTGAAGGAAAGCTTTTAGGAATCGTGCAAGCCGGCTTTTCCACGGGTAAGTACGAACAGAGTTTCTTGGATGTCATTAACTTCTTAAAGACTGAGCTTCAGGCAAAGTACCCGCAAAAAAAGGCACAAGTTGACTTTCATCTTTCGAATAAGTTGATTTGGTGGCGCGTTTAGATTACTGTTTGATCAAGTCCGAATGCACTCGTAGCTCAGTTGGATAGAGTATCTGACTTCGAATCAGATGGTCGCACGTTCGAGTCGTGCCGAGTGCACCA
>JAYTHR010000355.1:0-3959 GCA_043732425.1 Bdellovibrionales bacterium | reverse complement strand
CAGCATGCTTGGTGTCTAGAAAAAGGATTTAAAAAAATTCAAACTAAATCTGAAAATCAATTTAAACAGATGATTCGCCTTAATCTCAATTTCGGATTTGAAATTGTTGGAACGGAATCTAATAAGCTAAATAAAGTTAAGATTCTTTTTGAAAAAAGCTTGAGCTAAAGCGTTGAATATCAAGGTGATCTGGGATTTTCTTTCCAAGAATAGCTTCAACTAAAACCTTGGCCGCATGAAAACTAAGACCCATTCCGTGGCCAGAACAGCCCGCCATGATGAAAATATTTTTTTTATCAGGCAGTTCGCCAAGAATCATCTGACCATCTGGGGAAAAACCCATGAGTCCGCTCCAGCGGTAATTAATCTTTACGTTTTTCGTGTCTTTGAAATAATCTTCAGTGAATTCAGTCAGTGCTGTCTGAATTTTTTCAGTAATTGAATCCTCGCTGGTATTTTCTGCCAGCAGATCGTGGTTGCGAAATCCTCCGACTAAAAGTTCTCCGTTGGGAAGCTGCCGAAAATAACAAAGATGTTTCGTTAAATAGCAGGGGCCCTGAACAAATTTCTGCATGGGTTCAGTGACAATAATTTGACCCCGTTGTGGTTTAATTAAATTTTTTAGCTCGGGAACTAAATCAGGCGCATAACCATTAAGACAGAAGATAACTCGATCAGCAGTTAAAGTATTCTGTTGGGTCTTGACCGTCCAAGAACCAGCGTTCTGAGAATAATTTTGAATTTCAGCGTTCATTAAGAACTGAGTATTTTTTAATTTTGCTTTAATTTTTTTCAAAAGTTTTATGGGATGAATGACGCCATCTTTTTTATACTGAATTCCACCTAAAAAATTTCGAACGCCATAGTTTTTTGCTAAAGCGTTCTTATCGATTAGTTCGACATCAATACCAGCTGACTGCATGGTTTGGGCTAAGGCTTGATAACGACTCCAGTCGGCCGCACTGGCCGCGACCGTACACGATCCTGTCGGAGAAAAATCAACACTGCCATTATCAGGATCAATGATTTCGCTAAGTAAAAGTTCCCGGTTCCTATCGGAAAAATGCCAGATCTCGGCAGCTTTATTTAATCCAAACTGTTTTTCAAGTTTTTGAAAATGTTCGGCAGAGCCACAGGTTACAAATCCCGCGTTCCGGCCACTAGCACCCATTCCAACTTGACCCCGATCTAAAATCGCGATTTTTATTGTGGGATTATTTTTCTCAAGCCAATAAGCTGTAGAAAGACCGGCAACACCGGCGCCCACAATGAGCACATCAAATTGGGTGCCGCGGACCAGTTCTGTTTCAGCAAATTCAATTTTCGTGTCTAACCAATAAGAATGGGTCATCTTCACTTTCAGTTTATAAAGTCAGGTACATTTCAACAGCTGTGCAACGACAGGGTTTTCCATCTAATGAACAGGTGTAGTCGACATTAAACCAATACAATGGTAGCTCGGCAATTTTTTTGAAGCCTATTTTTTCAAGATAGCGAATCGAAGAATTATGAGGTGACTGCATCCACGAGTGTGTCGCAATACCTAGAGCGTTTAGTTTTTTAAAAGCTAAAATCGATTTCTGTGAAAGTTGGGGGCCCCAGCCTTGACCTTGAACATCTTTGGCTAAGAAAAGACTTTGAAAATAAGCAGTTTTTTCGAGCGGGAAAGGCCACAAGTCAGCGCGTTGCTGTGATCCTTTTCCATGATTCCAATTTCCCGGAGGGAAGGCCAGCCGAAGTCCTTTAATAGTGACTTGATCAGAATCCACCAACAGAAAAGAGCAAATAGTTCCATTGGCCGCGATTGATTTTTTTTGATTTTTTACAAGCTCGTCCAGAGAATAATAGCCGAGACCAATTTCTTCATCTGTAAATTTCTTTACTTGAGTAACATCTTCTGGATGAAATGGTTTAATAAACATTTTGAATGCGTTTCATAAACCATTATTTAAAGATAATTCTTTAAAAGAAGAAATAATTACTCCTCGTCTTCGTCTTCGAGCTCTTCATCCTCGTCTAGGTCATCTTCGTCCTCATCGTCTTCATCAATTTCTTCAGAGGCTTCAATGCGAACAAGCCACCCTTCTTCGTAAGGATCTTCTTGAATAAGACTGGGATCATCTAAAACTTGAGAATTAATTTCGACAACTTTTCCAGCGACCGGAGAATAAATATCTAAAGGACCGTCATCTGTTTCGATAGTTCCGATAGCAACTTCAGCCGCGACATTTTCATTTTCTGCCGGCAACTCGACGGCCGTAATTTCAGTAATATCTGCTAATCCTTCATCGTTGATGCCGATGGTGATGATGCCATCTTCGTCGAGATACCACATATGATGACTAAAATTTTTTATTTCTGATTCCATATTATTCCTCGTGGATTCTAATTCTGCCTATTTTTTAATTATAAAAAATCGTCAAGCGGAATTCGTTTTATTTTGATAATCGATTCTATTTTAACGAAATTTTATCATGGGTCAAAGTTTGTCACGCTAACGCAATCTTAAAAATTTGCGCATTCGGGAAAGCTTTGTTAAAACAACCGAACTTTTCTGTTTAAAACTTAATTTTCATTATGGTTCTGAGGGGGATTCATGAGGACAATACGGTTTTTCGCTATCGGTTCGTGGACCGAGGGCATGCTTAACTTTGAAAAACTTAAAAATTTCATCGTCTCTTACGAAACTGCTTCAATAGAAGGCTCTGTTTACCGCTTACCTGTGGGTTTTCCCGTATTACTTGAACACGGAGCTGATCAAATCATAGGTCAACTGATTGAGCTGAAAATAGATGAAACTTTACTCACATTAATGGATAGCTTTCATGGAGTGCATCTGCTTGACTCTGCTAAAGGTTTGCATCAAAGAATAATAAAAACCGTGCGTAAAATTTCTGGCCAGATTGAACAAGCCCATGTCTACATTTTTAATCCTAAAAAACTTTCTAAAAATGCCGAACGGATTGAAGGCGGAGAATGGA
The DNA here is from genome assembly GCA_043732425.1 of Bdellovibrionales bacterium. GTDB lineage: Bacteria > Bdellovibrionota > Bdellovibrionia > Bdellovibrionales > Bdellovibrionaceae > Pseudobdellovibrio. Next base: position 978 of record JAYTHR010000355.1, on the reverse strand, counting down.
AGCAGTCTCTTCAAAAAATGCCTCCATTGCCCGAGATTTTAACGGAAAAACAAAAATCGTACGTGGTTAAGTTAGGTTCAGCAAAAGGACGTGATATTGTTCCTATCAACGATCTTTCCTTGTACCGCGAATTGATGAAACTGGAATTGATCGTCGATAAAGGGCGTCGTTTAGCATTGAGTTCTTTAGGAAAAGATGTTTATGACCATTTAGTTTAATGGAAAATCCAACCTTATTTAAAATAGTTTTAGTCGAGCCTGAAATTCCCCAAAATACCGGAAATATTGGTCGGACATGTGTCGGCGTACACTGTGAACTGCACATCATCGGCCCCATGAGTTTCGAAATCAACGACACGCAGTTAAAACGAGCTGGCCTTGATTATTGGCAGCATTTAAAATGGTTTTATTATCCCAGCTATGAGGATTGGTTTAAAACTGTCTCTGATCCCAGCCGCGTATTTTACTTTACCACAAAAGTGAAAAAGACTTTCTACGAAATCCTATACCAACCCGGGGATTGGCTGGTATTCGGGAAAGAGACTAAAGGTTTACCGCCGGAATTGATCGAAAAAAACCGGGCTCAGGCCGTAACAATTCCGCAAATTGGGCCGGTTCGAAGTTTGAATTTAGCAACGGCTGTTGCGATCAGTATTTACGAAGGTTTTCGACAAATTAACTTTCAAAAATAGCACCCCGCTTAACGATTCAGCAGGACTTTTAGCGGGCTGTTGTAACTTGGCTGGTCTTGCCCAGGGCCCGGACAACCATTATTCTAACCGACTATGATACAGAAAATACTAGCTAAAATATTTGGTACCAATCATGAACGCGAAATGAAGCGGATTCAGCCCGTTGTTGATAAAATCAATTCGTTCGAACCGCAAATGCAAGCGTTATCCGACGAGCAGTTGAAGGCAAAAACTCCTGAGTTCAAGGCGCGCTTACAGAAAGGCGAAACGGTCGATGACATTTTACC
>JAYTHR010000354.1:0-1092 GCA_043732425.1 Bdellovibrionales bacterium | reverse complement strand
TCATTGGTCGCAGAGAAAAATATCGGTTCGTTTTAAAATTGGCGGAGAGAGCGGGATTTGAACCCGCGTCAGGTTTAACCCTGAACACGCTTTCCAAGCGTGCGCGATCAGCCACTCTGCCACCTCTCCATTTTTTTATTTTCCTAGATGTAATTCGGTATTATTTTTTCGTCAATCTGAAAATCCTTCGTTCCAATAAAGAAGCTACGTCATTCGCGCTGTTTGAAACGGCAAAAGAACATTCGTCAAATCTTTAGGCACGGGAAGATCGAAAATAACAAAAAAGGATTTCATCACCTGTTCGCTGACGGTTTTTCGGTGAAACGAATAAACTTGTTGCACGGCTTTTTTAATATCCTCTTTCGAGTTTAATTCTTCCGAGTACTCATAAAATTCGCAAACTCCGTGAATCAAGCGTGAGTAAGGATGTAATTTGTCTTTTGTCAGGTGCTCGGGAAATCCTAAGCCCACTTCATTTTCATGATGTTGAAGGGCCACTTTCAAGACTTCGTCAGGGATATTTTTTATATTCGATAATTCGGTTAAAGTATTTTGCGGATAGCTTTCAAAAGCTTTAATATCCTCCGCCGAAAAATCCATTCTTTTTTTTGCAATTAACTCGGGCATATGTCTTAGTCCGGATTCACACAGTAAAGCGGCCATCGCAATTTTACTCAGAATCTTAGGATGCGTCCACTTCCAATAAATGGCGATCGCCGTCGACAGAAACGAAACTTTCGCGGCGTGATCTATTAAATTTATTTTGCTTGAGTTCATAGATTCTAAAATTTTAAAAATCTCATCATTTTTCGTACTAATTTGACTGTAATTTTCAAAACTAAGAAGTGCTTTTTTAGAAAGTTCTAAATCTAGAAAATGACTGACCCCGCTGGTCGTGACTGCCTTCAGCAGATTTGTATACAGCTTTAATTTTTTTAATTTTTCGATAGGTTGCGTATGGGCTTGAAGTGCCACGGCACAAGGCGTGTCCGTGTACTTCGCATAGTCTTTATCTGTCAGGTAAATATCTTTTAAGCCCTTTTTCTGGTAATTCTGTAATCGCGGATTGGAAAGTTCCTGGCCTTTTTTGGC